>NZ_JBLZPH010000079.1:158186-211232 GCF_049199205.1 Shinella sp. M31
GTCGAGGATGATGACCTTCGAGCCGAAGGCGGCGGCACGCGCCACCGCGACCCCCTGGCGCTGGCCGCCCGAAAGCGTCTCCACCGCCTGGTTGATGTTCTGGATCGTCATCAGGCCGAGTTCCGACAGCTTGTCGCGGGCGAATTTTTCCATCGCCGTGCGGTCGAGCTTGCGAAACACGCTGCCCATGACGCCCGGCTTGCGCAATTCGCGGCCGAGGAACATGTTGTCGGCAATCGAGAGGGCAGGGGACAGAGCGAGGTTCTGGTACACCGTCTCGATGCCGGCTTTCTGGGCCTCGATCGGCGAGCGGAAGTTGATCGGCTGACCTTCGAGGCGGATTTCCCCCTCGTCCGGCGTGATGGCGCCGGAGATCGCCTTGATCATCGAGGATTTTCCCGCGCCGTTATCGCCGATGACGGCAAGGATTTCGCCGGGATAGAGGTCGAAATCCGCATTGTCGAGGGCGGTGACGCGGCCGTAGCGTTTTACCAGGCCACGGGCGGTGAGAATGGGTTCGAGTGCCATCAGCCTGCTACCTTTCTGATCCACTGGTCGATTGCGACTGCCGAGATGATGAGGACGCCGATCAGGAGATAGGTCCATTGCGGGTCCGTGCCGACGAGGCGCAGGCCGAGCGAGAACACACCGACGATCAACGCCCCGAAAATCATGCCGAGTATCGAGCCGCGTCCACCGAAGAGCGAGAGGCCGCCGATCACCACGGCGGTGATCGATTCGATATTGGCGAACTGGCCGGCCGTCGGCGAAACCGAGCCGATGCGGCCGATGAGCGCCCAGCCGGCCAGCGCGCAGATCAGGCCGGAGAGCGTATAGACCGAAACCAGCATGCGCTTGACGTTGACGCCGGCGAGTTCCGCCGCGTCGGGATCGTCGCCGACGGCATAGACGTGGCGGCCCCAGGCGGTCTGGTTCAGCACATACCAGAGCACGCCCACCAGAAGCACCATCGCGATGACGCCATAGGTGAAGACCGCGCCGCCGAGTTTTAGGTTGTTGCCGAAGAACTGCAGGAGCGGCGCCTGCGTGGCGAGATCCTGCGAGCGGATCGTCTCGTTGGCCGAATAGAGGAAGTTCGAGGCGAGGATGATCTGCCACATGCCGAGCGTGACGATGAAGGGCGGCAGCTTCATGCGGGCGACGAGCAGGCCGTTGATGTAGCCGCAGAGCGCGCCGCAGGCGAGGCCGCAGACGACGGACACGGCGGGCGGCAGGCCATAGCGGAAGGTGAACTGGCCCATCACGACGGAAGACAGCACCATGATGGCGCCGACCGAGAGGTCGATGCCGGCCGTCAGGATGACCAGCGTCTGGGCCGCGCCGACGATGCCGACGATCGCCACCTGCTGGAGGATCAGCGTCATGGTGAAGGCGGAAAAGAACTTTCCGCCGAGAATGGCGCCGAACACCGCCACCGACAGCACGAGCACGATGAGCGGCACGGCAGAAGGGCTGCCATGCAAGAAATGCTGGAATTTCTGAATGGGTGTCTTGTCGTTCGTATCGAAGGACGCGACCTGCGTCGAACTGCCGGTCAGTACCTTCTCGAATTCCTGCGAGGGTTGCGAACCCTGCGGGACCGTCGTTGTCTCACTCATGATCCTTTTCCTCCCCTTCCGATGCCGACCGTCGCGGCAGTGCCGGATACAATGGGTGCGTGGACGTATCGGTAGAGACGCGTTCTGCGCACCTGCCGCCTTCTTCGGGCGGCCTCCTCCGCGCAGCGGCAATACCATGCCGCTGATCGCCGGGAAGAAAGGTGCCCACGTCTCTTTGCGATTGTCAAAACAAGGGTGCGTTTATCGCGACCCGATCCGTCCATGGCGGATGGCCGGCCCGGTCGAACCGGGCCGGCGGGGGCATCAGCCCCAGCACTTGTCCTTGCCGGCCTTGGTGTCGATCGACTCGACGCCTGCTGCCGGCTTGTCCGTCACGAGGGCGACGCCCGTGTCGAAGAAGTCCTTGCCTTCGGTGGCCTTCGGCTTTTCGCCGGTGTCGGCAAACTTCTTGATCGCCTCGACGCCGAGCGATGCCATCATCAGCGGATACTGCTGCGAGGTCGCGCCGATGACACCGTCGATGACGTTCTGCACGCCCGGGCAACCGCCGTCGACCGATACGATCAGCACGTCCTTCTCCTTGCCGACAGCCTTCAGCGCTTCGTAGGCGCCGGCAGCGGCCGGTTCGTTGATGGTGTGCACGACGTTGATGGACGGGTCCTTCTGCAGGAGGTTTTCCATGGCGGTGCGGCCGCCTTCCTCGTTGCCGTTGGTTATGTCATGGCCGACGATACGCGGGTCATCCTCGTCGCCGATCTTGTTGATGTCCTTCACGTCGATGCCGAAGCCCTTCATGAAACCCTGGTCGCGCAAAACGTCGACGGAAGGCTGGGACGGCGTCAGGTCGAGGAAGGCCACCTTGGCGTCCTTGGCGGCGTCGCCGAGCGTTGCGGCGGCCCATTTGCCGATCAGCTCGCCGGCGAGCAGGTTGTCGGTGGCGAAGGTCATATCGGCGCTATCAAGCGGCTCGAGCGGCGTGTCGAGCGCGATGACGAGCAGGCCGGCGTCACGGGCCTTCTGCACCGAGGGAACGATGCCCTTGGTGTCGGACGCGGCAATCAGGATGCCCTTCGCGCCGTCGGCAATGCAGGTTTCGATCGCTGCGACCTGGCTTTCCGAGTCGCCATCCACCTTGCCGGCATAGGCCTTCAGCGTAACGCCGAGTTCCTTGGCCTTGGCTTCGGCACCTTCCTTCATCTTGACGAAGAAGGGGTTGGTGTCGGTCTTGGTGATCAGGCAGGCGGTGATGTCGGCAGCGGCAGCCGGCGAAGAGAAGGCCACGCCGAGCGCGAGGGCGCCGAGAGCGGCGGAAATGATCGATTTCTTCATCTGTATCCTCCCAAGGACAAAACGGGATGCGCTCCTCTCCTGGAGCCATCCGGTCGCAAGGGGCCGTGCGGCTCCTCCGCCAGCCGACCCTGCTTCCGAGCCTGAGAAAAACATCAAAAGAAAAGCCTGTCAATAAATAAATCGAATTGAATTATTAATTCGATGTGGCATGCTCTGATCAGGATGGGGCGCAGACCCCGGATGGCACATTTCCGATGGAAGAGCGGAAAGACAGCCGATAAGAGGACCTGAAGGGATGCATCGCATCCTGAAGGGCACGGGAGGAGACGATGAGCAAACATGCCGCGACGGCGTCCGCCGCGCCGGCCGAAATCCTCGATCCCAGCGGCGGTGCCAATCAGGTGCGTGTGCGCGCCTATAACGAGCGCCTTGTCATGTCGCTGGTGCGCCGGCACGGCAGCCTCTCCAAGGCCGATATCGCACGGCGCAGCGGCCTTTCGGCCCAGACCGTCACCGTGATCATGCGCGCGCTGGAGGCCGAAGGTCTCCTGATGCGCGGCGAGCCGATGCGCGGCAAGGTCGGGCAGCCCTCCGTGCCGATGCGGCTCAATCCGGATGCGGTCTATTCGCTCGGTCTCAAGATCGGGCGCCGCAGCGCCGATATCGTCTTGATGGATTTCGTCGGCGGCATACGCCGGCAGGTGCGGCTGACCTTTCCCTATCCCATGCCCGGTTCGCTGCTGGCCTTCGTCGAGAATGGGCTGGCGGAGCTCGAAGCGTCGATCACGCCGGAGGAGCGCGCCCGCATCGCCGGCTTCGGCGTCGCCGCCCCCTTCGAATTGTGGAGCTGGGCAAGCGAGGTGGGTGCCCCGCAGGCCGACATGGACCAGTGGCGCGGCGTCGATCTGGAGGCCGAGATCGCCAAGCGCGTGCCCTATCCCGTGACCTTGCAGAACGACGCCACCAGCGCCTGCGCCGCCGAACTGGTCTTCGGGCTTGGCCCGCAATATCCCGATTTCCTCTATCTCTTCATCGGCTCCTTCATCGGCGGCGGCGTGGTGCTGAATTCCGCGCTCTTCACCGGCCGCACCGGCACCGCCGGCGCCATCGGTCCGCTGCCCGTGCAGGGCCGCAACGGCGAGACGGTGCAGCTCCTGAAGATCGCCTCGATCTACCGGCTGGAAAATCTGCTGCGCGAACACGGCATCGATCCGAAACCCGTCTGGTATTCGCCCGACGACTGGGTGGATTTCGGTCCACCCTTGCAGATCTGGATCGACGATATGGCGGCGGCACTCGCCCAAGCCGTCGTCGCCTCCGCCTCGGTCATCGACTTCTCGGCCGTCGTCATCGACGGCGGTTTTCCCGCCTGGGTGCGTGAACGCGTCGTCGCCGCCACGCAGGCCGCCGTCGCCCGGCTCGACCTGCAGGGCGTCACCATGCCCGAGATCGTCGAGGGCGCGGTCGGCAGCCGGGCACGCTCGGTCGGCGGCGCCAGCCTGCCGCTGTTCTCCCGCTATCTTCCGGACCATAACGTCCTCTTCAAGGAGCTTGCCTGAATGTTGAAAGGTATCGACCCCATCCTGAGCCCCGAGCTCCTGTCGACGCTGCGCGCCATGGGCCACGGTGACGAGATCGCCATCGTCGACGGCAATTATCCCGGTGTCGAACATGCCCGCCGCCTCGTCCGCCTCGATGGCGTCGCGCTCATCCCCGCCATCAACGCCGTGCTCTCGGTCATGCCCATCGACGATTTCGTCGAGGAGGCGATCTTCCGCTCGACCTTCCGCCAGGAGCGCGACACGCTGGAGCCCGTCCACCACGAGATCATCGCCTGCTGCGCCCGCCACGAGCCGGATCGCCCGGTCGTGCCGCTGGTCGGCGCCGATTTCTACAACCGCGTGCGCGCCGCCCATACGCTGGTGCAGACCAGCGAGCCGCGGCTCTATGCCAACGTGATCTTGCGCAAGGGCGTGATCTATCCCTGAGCCTGTTCCGTCAGGAACAGCGGCGCGCGCAGGGATATGAGACCTTCAGATCACCGGATGAGAGAGGCTCATCCTTAACCGATCAGGAGAGACCCCATGCGCAAGTTCATCGTTTCCGCCACCGTTGCCCTCGTCGCCGCCGTCTCGTTCGCGGCCCCCTCGCAGGCCGGCTACTACAGCTACGATTACCAGCCCACTTGCTTCATCAAGAAGATCAAGTCCTACGACTACTACGGCAATGTGGTCATCAAGCGCATCAAGGTCTGCCGCTGATTTCGTCCTTTCATCGATCCTCCCCGCCTGACCCGGCTCGAAAGAGCCGGGTTCTTTCTGTTTCAGCCCTTGAACGAAGCAAAAGGGCATGATTGTCTCGCGCGACGTCGAAAGGGAGTATCGCATGCGGGTTCTGGTGGTGGAAAACGACAAGGTAACGCTGCTCGGGCAGATCGGCGTGGCGCTTGAGGAAGCGGGTGCTGAACTCGACATCTGCCGCCCCCATGCCGGCGATGCCATCCCCGCCGACGAGACCGGTCATGACGCGATCGTGGTCATGGGTGGTCCGCAGAATGCCCTCGACGACGAAAACCACGTCTATCTGCCGAATCTCGCCGCCCTGATGCGCCGCTTCGGCGATGCCGACAAATCCGTGCTCGGCGTCTGCCTCGGCAGCCAGCTGCTGGCGCGGGCCTATGGTGCGGAGAACCTGATCGGCACCCATCCGGAATTCGGCTGGTGCCAGGTGGCGCTCACCAGCGAGGGCGGCGGCGATCCCGTGCTCTCCGCCGCCGCCGGCACTTTTCCGATCTTCGAATGGCACAGCGATTCCTTCACGCTGCCCGAGGGCGCGGTTCGCCTTGCCGGCAATGCCGCCGCCGAAAACCAGGCTTTCCGCCTCGGCCGCGCCATCTACGGCACCCAGTTCCATTTCGAGGCGAGCCGTCCGGTCGTCGACGAATGGGTCGAGACCTTCCCGGACCTGATTCGGAGCACCGCCCCCGAATGGTATGCGCGGCGTGACGCCCTTGCCGCCGAATACGGTCCGGCCGCCGACGCCACCGGCCTTGCCTTGGCCCGCGCCTGGGTGGCGACGATTGGCGCGGCGCAAGCGCGCCGCGTCGCCTAGAAACCGGCAATCGCTGCCGCGAACCGTCTTGCGGCCGCCTCCAGCACATCAGGCGCGAAGCCAGAGAAGCCGATCACCAGGCCCTGTCGCGGCGCTTGGGTGACGGCCATGGCCGAGAGCGCCCTGACCCCCAGCCCCGCCTGACGGGCGATCTCGACCGCTTCCGTATCGGCAAGCGAGGCCGGCAGCGCCGCGACGAGGTGCAGGCCCTGGTCCGGCACATCGACGGAGAGGTTCTGCGCCGTTGAAAGCCCGGCCACCAGGGCATCCCGTGCGGCCTGTGCCTGCCGTCTTGCCCGCCTCAGATGCGCTGAGAAATGGCCTTCGCGGATGAGGTCGGTCAGCGCGGCCTCGGCGAGCGTCGGCGGGCTGCGGTCGGTGCGGATGCGCAGCGCGATGACCCGGTCGAGCAGCGCGTCGGGGATCACCGCGTAACCGAGGCGAAGACCCGGAAACAGCACCTTGGAGAAGGTGCCGAGATAGATCACGCGGCCGCTGTCATCCATGCCCTGCATGGCGGCGAGCCGCCGGCGCATGCTCATCGCCACGCCGAGCGGGAACTGGTGCGAGGGCGTGACATAGACCGCCTTCGCCCCCGGAGCGGCCTCACCGATATCCGCCCCCTCTTCGTCGACCGGCAGGCCTGTGAGAACAAGCCCTGCACCGGCAAGCGCGGCACGGGCGCTCGGATAACAAGGATCCTCGATCATCACCCGGTCGCCGGGGGCAAGCGCGCTGCGGATGACGAGGTCGATGCCCTGCTGGATGCCTGTCGTAATCATGATCGAGCGCGCCTCGCAGCGCACGCCGCGTGCCTGCCGCAGATAGGCGGCGATGGCCTGTCTTAACGCGTCGCCGCCGCGCGGATCGCCATAGAAAAAATGCTCCGGGCCGGGGCGGGCGAGGTGGCGCGACAGGAGCGTGCGGAACAGGCCGAGCGTGCGGGCATCCGCCATCGCCACGCCGAGCGTACCCGGCAGCGGCATTTTTGGCGCGACACTCTCCGATGGAGCGGGTGCCGTGGGCCTCACCGTCGGCACGCGGCCGGCAACGAAGGTGCCGGCGCCGGTGCGCGCCTCGGCATAGCCCTCGACGATCAGCATTTCGAAGGCCGCGACCACGCTACCGCGGGCAGTTTTCAACCGAGCGGCAAGATCGCGCGACGGCGGCAGCTTGGCGCCGGGCGGAATGTCGCCCGCCTCGATCAGCCTCCGCAGTTCCCGGTAGAGTGCAGGTGTGCGCTTCCCCGTCGCCGGCAAGACGGGAATGAGCGCGGACCAATCCGGCATATTGGTCCTAATATTTTGCGCTGAATTGGTGCTTTTTCGATCCAATGGCATGGCGCACCATGGCTGCACCCCGTTTGAAAGGCAAGACCCGCATGACCGCCGAGACCGAAACCGCTTCCTATCCCGTCACCCCACGCAACCGCGTCAAGCGCATGCACGAGCGTGGCAGCTACGACCGCGCGGCGGTCCATGCCATTCTCGATGCGGCCATGCTCTGTCATGTCGCCTATGTCATCGACGGCCAGCCCTATGCCACGCCGGCGCTGTTCTGGCGCAGGGGCGACACGCTCTACTGGCACGGCTCCTCGGCGAGCCGCATGCTGCGCCACTTGAAGGCCGGCACGCCTGCCTGCCTCACCGTCGCCCATCTCGACGGCCTCGTACTGGCCCGCTCCGGCTTCAACCATTCGGCCAATTACCGCTCCGCCATGTGCTTCGGCACGGCGCGGCTTGTCGAGGACGAGGCGGAGAAGATCGAGGCGATGCGTGACGTCGTCGACCGCTTCTATCCCGAGCGTAGCGCGCTCCTGCGCCCCATCACGCCGCAGGAGGCCAAGGCCACGACGGTCATCGCCATGGTGATCGACGATGCCGCTGCAAAAGTCCGCGCCAAGGGCGTCGGCGACGACGAGGCGGATTTCGCCTTGCCGATCTGGGCCGGCGTCATCCCCGTCGCGACCGTGCTCGGGGAGGTGCAGGTCTGTCACCGGCTGGTCGGGGGCGTCGACAGGCCGGAAACGCTGTCGATTTTCTCCGAAGGCGGCCGGCTCGATACGGCGCTTCTGGAAGGTCAGCGGATCTACGAGAAAGCTTGAGGCGTCTCCACAGAGAGGGGTCTAGGCGGCGGATGTTCCGTCGTGGGTCAGGGCCCCTCCCGGTTTGGCGCCCATTCCAGCCGCTTGTAATCGAAGCCGTATTCCAGCGTGGGTTTGACGATCTCGAAATAGGGCGAGAGGTCGAAGTCGCGCGGGGTGTAGAGCGAGTGGTGGCGGATGTGCAAGATCTCTTCGCGCGAATAGGTCGAGGTGGCGGCGGCGTGGCCGGGCGCGCGCGTCACGTCGGGCAGGATCGGGTAGCGGATGTGCTCGAAGGCTTCGGCAATCAGCGTCGAGCAGATCGCCCGCGTCGGATCGCCCGAGCCGAAGGCGATCATGCGGCGGCGCCAGCGCACCGGGATGGGCGGCGTCGGCAGGAAATAGCGCAGCATATCGGTGATGTTCTTCAGGTCGTATTTCAGCCCGAGGCGCGAGACCATGAAGGAGACCAGCATGTCGCGATCGTCGGGCGTCAGGCCGACCGGGCGGCAGATGCGCGTGTTGTAGGTGCGATACTTGGTGAGCGGCACGGCGACGCATCCCTCCCCGAGATTGACCTCGATGAGCTGCGGCCGCTCGGTGGCCGGCAAAGCCGCCTGCTCCAGCGTCAACGGCACCTGATCGCCGACGAAGAGCGCGGCATGCGACCAGGTCGATTGCGTCAGATATTTGATGGCCGCCGAGACTTTCTGATTGCCCTCGACGAGCAGGATGTCGCCGGGCCGCAGCGTGCGCGCCAACGTTTCCGGGTCGGAGGGGGTATAGGGTTCGTAGCCGGAGGTCTGGCTTTGCAGCCGGTCGGCGAGTTTTCGGCCGAGGCGGTCCATCAGCGTGTCGCGGCTTGCGGAAAGCGGCCTCAGTGCGGCGGTCACGTCTCATCCCTTGCAGTCTTATCGGCCACCACTCTAGCCCTGCGCGCGACATCCTGTCGAGGTTGACGAAACGCCGCCGCATCCTATACTTAGAATAATTCTAAACTGGATTCTCAAAGATGTTCTCCCGTCTTCTCGGCCCCGGTAAACGCAGCCTCGAATCCTTGAGCGAACAGGAAATCCTGGCGCTTGCCATCTCTTCGGAAGAGGACGACGGGCGCATCTACCTCGCCTATGCGGATGCGCTGCGCGACGCCTATCCCAACTCCGCCCGTGTCTTCGAGGAGATGGCGGCCGAGGAGAGTCATCATCGCCAGATGCTGATCGACCGGCATATCGCGCGCTTCGGCGATCGCATTCCGCTGGTGCGGCGCGAATTCGTGCGGGATTTTCCCGAGCGCAAGCCGGACTGGCTGATCGGCAACATGCCGCTGGAAAGCATCCGGGCGCAGGCCGAGGCCATGGAGGAGGCGGCGCACCGTTTCTACCTGACGGCGGCGGCGCGCACGCAGGATGCCGCGACGCGAAAACTGCTCGGCGATCTGGCGCTGGCGGAGAAATCACACGAATCGCTTGCCCGGCGGCTCGGCGAGGAGCACACGCCTGTCGATGTGAGAGAAGAAGAGGACCAGACGGCGCGGCGGCAATTCGTGCTGACCTATGTGCAGCCCGGCCTTGCCGGCCTGATGGACGGCTCGGTCTCGACGCTGGCGCCGATCTTCGCGGCGGCCTTCGCCACGCAGGATACCTGGCAGACTTTTCTCGTCGGCCTGTCGGCCTCGGTCGGTGCGGGCATCTCGATGGGCTTCACGGAAGCCGCCCATGACGACGGCAAACTCTCCGGCCGCGGCTCGCCGGTCAAGCGTGGCCTTGCCTCCGGTATCATGACAGCGCTCGGCGGGCTTGGCCACGCGCTGCCCTATCTCATTCCGAATTTCATGCTGGCGACGACCATCGCCGTCTTCGTCGTGTTCGTGGAGCTGTGGGCGATCGCCTTCATCCAGAACCGCTACATGGAGACGCCGTTCTGGCGTGCGGCGATGCAGGTCGTGCTGGGCGGCAGCCTCGTGCTAGCGGCCGGCGTGCTCATCGGCAATGCGTGATCAATGCCCGGCCGGGCGATTCATGTCGCGCACGACCCAGCGGAAGAAAAGATAGATGCCGAAGCCCATGGCGGCGACGGGAATGAGATTGGCAAGTGATTCCATTTCGACCTCGTAGTCCCTCCTGAGGAGGGGATTAAGGTCTTGCTAACCAATCCGCAATGCAGTTGCCGATGACAGTGCGTTCACAAATTACGACCATCCCTCACGAAATGGAAAACGGGGCGTTGCCGCCCCGTTTCGGTCTTGATCAGGCGCGCAGCGTACCGCCGGTCGTTTTCACGACATTGCCGACGATCTTGCCGGTCAGCGCCTCGAAATCCTCGTCGGTCAGCGTCTTGTCGATGGGCTGAATGACGACTTCGATGGCGATCGACTTCTTGCCGTCGCCGACCGATGCGCCCTCGAACACGTCGAAGACGTTGACGGCGGAGATCAGCTTGCGGTCCGCGGCCGTGGCAGCCCGCACGATGGCGCCGGCTTCCACCGTCTTGTCGACGACGAAGGCGAAGTCGCGCTTGACGGCCTGGAACGGCGAAAGGTCGAGCGCCGGCTTGGTGCGGGTCGCCTTCTTCTTCGGTTCCGGCATGGCGTCGATGAAGATCTCGAAGCCGCAAAGCGCGCCGGACACGTCGAGCGCGCCGAGCGCCTTCGGGTGGAACTCACCGAAATAGCCGAGAACGATCTTCGGCCCCATCTTGATCGTGCCGGAGCGGCCCGGATGATACCAGGCCGGCGCACCGGGCTCGATCTGCACATTGCCCATCGGCAGGCCGCAGGCCTCGATCACGGCAAGCGCATCGGCCTTGGCGTCATAGACATCGACCGGCTTTCCGCCGCCCTTGGCGGCATTCGACCAGAGGCGGCCGGCGCCGGCAAGCGTTGCCGTGCCGCGGCGCACCCCGCCGGCCACGCGGCGCTGGCCCTCGGGCCGGTCGTTCTCATAGGTGCCGGAGACCTCGAACAGCGCAACGTCGCCATAGCCCTTGTCGGCATTGCGCTGGGCGGCTGCGAGCAGGCCCGGCAGCAGAGAAGGGCGCATGTCGGACATGTCGGCCGCGATCGGGTTCGATAGCGCCAGCGACGGCGCGCCGCCGCCGAACAGCTCGGCATGGGCCTTCGGGATGAAGGACCAGGTGATGGCTTCCAGCATGCCGCGCGCGGCGAGCGCCCGCTTGGCAAGGCGCGAGCGGATCTGCAGCGTCGTCAGGATGCGGCCGTTGACCGAACCGTGGCTTTCGAGCGGGGCCGGCTTGATGTTGTCGACGCCATGGATGCGCATGACCTCTTCGACGAGGTCAGCCTTGCCGTCAACGTCAGGACGCCACGAGGGAACCGCGACCGAGACGCGCTCGCCGGAGCCTGTGACGGTGAAACCGAGGCGGGTCAGGATGTTGGCGCTTTCGGCTTCCGAGACATCGAGGCCCGTCAGGCGCTTCACTTCCGAGAAGGGGAAATCGACAACCTTGGCGGTGTAGCCCTTGTAGCCGATGACGTCCGTCTTGGCCGGCGTACCGCCGCAGAGTTCGAGCACCAGTTCGGTGGCGCGCTCGAGGCCGAGCACCATATATTCCGGATCCACGCCGCGCTCGAAGCGGTAGCGCGCATCGGTGATGATGCCATGCGAACGGCCGGTCTTGGCGATGTTCATCGGGTCCCAGAGGGCCGATTCGATCAGCACGTCGACGGTGTTTTCGTCGCAGCCCGAATGTTCGCCGCCCATGATGCCGCCGATGGATTCGACGCCATTGTCGTCGGCGATGACGACGTTGGACGGGTTCAGCGTGTATTCGCGCGTGTCGAGCGCCAGCACCTTCTCACCCTCGGCCGCGCGTCGCACGACGAGGTCGCCCTTCACCTTGGCCGCGTCGAAGACGTGCAGCGGACGGCCCTGGTCGAACGTCATGTAGTTGGTGATGTCGACGAGCGCGTTGATCGGGCGAAGGCCGATCGCCAGCAGCCGCTGCTGCATCCAGCGCGGGCTCGGGCCGTTCTTCACGCCGCGCACGAGGCGCAGCGCAAAACCGGGGCACAGATGATCGTCGCCGCCAAGCTCCAGCTTCACCTTGACGGGCGTCTCGCCTTCGACCTGGAAGGACGGGGCCTTGCGTGTCTTCAGCGTGCCGAGGCCGGAAGCGGCGAGATCGCGGGCGATGCCGTAGATGCTCGTGCAGTCCGGACGGTTCGGCGTCAGGTTGATCTCGATGACCGGGTCGTCGAGGCCAGCATAGCCGGCATAGCTCTGGCCGACAGGCGCATCGGCCGGAAGCTCAATGATGCCGTCATGATTGTCGGAGATTTCGAGTTCCTTCTCCGAGCACATCATGCCGCGGCTTTCGACGCCGCGGATGTTGCCAACCGAAAGCGTGACATCAATGCCGGGCACATAGGTGCCGGGGGCGGCGAAGGCGCCGATAAGGCCGGCACGCGCATTCGGCGCGCCGCAGACGACCTGGATCGGGTCGCCCTTGCCGGTATCGACCATCAGGACGCGCAGCTTGTCGGCATTCGGGTGCTGTTCGGCCGAGACGACCTTGGCGATGACGAAGGGCTTGAAGGCCGCCTTGTCGTCGACGTCTTCCACTTCAAGGCCGATCGCCGTCAGCTTCGCGCAGATCTCGTCGAGCGAAGCATCGGTGTCGAGGTGGTCCTTCAGCCAGGAGAGCGTGAATTTCATGATTTTTCTCCTTGGATGCCGTTACGCGCTGAGGCCGCCGAACAAAGTCGGCATGTCGAGCGGGCGGAAACCGTAATGGCTCAGCCAGCGGACGTCGGCGTTGAAGAAGTCGCGCAGATCCGGCATGCCGTATTTCAGCATGGCGATGCGGTCGAGGCCCATGCCCCAGGCAAAGCCCTGGTATTCGTCGGGGTCGAGACCGCCGGCGCGCAGCACGTTGGGGTGGACCATGCCGCAGCCCAGGATTTCCATCCAGTCGGTGCCTTCGCCGAACTTGACGATCGGGCCAGACGAGCGGTCGCACTGGATATCGACCTCGAAGGACGGCTCGGTGAAGGGGAAGAAGGACGGGCGGAAGCGCATGGTGACGCTGTCGACCTCGAAGAAGGCCTTGCAGAACTCTTCCAGCACCCAGCGCATGTTGGCGACATTGGCTTGTCTGTCGACCACGAGGCCTTCGACCTGGTGGAACATCGGCGAATGGGTCGCGTCGCTGTCCTGGCGATAGGTCTTGCCGGGGATGATGATGCGGATCGGCGGCTTCTGCGCTTCCATCGTGCGGATCTGCACGGGCGAGGTGTGCGTGCGCAGCACCTTGCGGTCGCCGTTCTCGTCCGCCGGGAAGAAGAACGTGTCGTGCATTTCGCGGGCCGGGTGGCCCTCGGGGAAGTTCAGCGCCGTGAAGTTATAGTAATCGGTCTCGACATCGGGACCTTCCGCGATCGAGAAGCCCATATCGGCGAAGATCGCGGTAATCTCGTCGACGATCTGGCTGATCGGATGGATGCGGCCACGCTCGGCCGGCGAGGAGCGCACCGGCAGGCTGACATCCACTGTCTCGGCCTTGAGGCGGGCGTCGATGGCGGCATCGCGCAGCGCAGTCTTGCGCTCGGTGATGGCGTCCGTCACGCGCGTCTTCAGTGCGTTGATCGCCGCACCGCGCGTCTGGCGCTCTTCCGGCGACATGGTGCCGAGCGTCTTCAGGAGCTCCGAGACGGAGCCCTTTTTGCCGAGTGCGGAGACGCGCACGGCTTCGATCGCCGCCTCGTCGGAGGCTGCGGCAACGTCGGCGAGGAGCTGCTGTTCCAAAGTGTCGAGTTCAGTCATCTTTACCTGCTTTGCTTGCGTCGGCCGGGCGGGGAGCGTTCAGGAGAACCTCGGATAGGTAGCCAGTTGCGGCGAGGAAGCGCCGGAGATCACTACCCATGTGCACGCGCCCGATCAATCGGGTTGGCGACAAAAACTTGCCGAGGAACCGGAGCATTTTCACCAGTTCATCGTCGATCCCGGCCGGCGCGGCACGGCGCCAGGCGGCAAAGGCGCGATCGGCGGTCTCGCGACCGAAGAGCGCGCGGTCGGCGATCTGCAGGAAGAGCAGCCAGAGGTCGCGCGCCTGCGCCGTCGCAAGCGGCATGGCCGCCTCCGGCTCCTCCTCGAAATCCATGAAGCCGATCGCCTCGCCTGCGATGAAGAAATCGCGCGGATGCGGCCGTCCGTGACAGAGGCCCTTGCCATGCAGCGCGCCGAGATGGGCAGCGCAAGCCACGAGCAGATCGTCATGGGCGGCGGGATCGGTCGCGGCGAGCGCCTTGAGGCGGGCCGTAACCGTCGGCGCGACATCGGACAGAACGATTGCGCTGCCGGAGGAATAAAGCACGTGCGGCACCGGCACGCCGGCTTGCGCAAAGGTCTCGATGCGGCGGATTTCCCGCGCGATCATGCCCTTGCTGTCGAGCGCGGGGGAGGGGCGCAGGAACGGCTGGCCGAGCAGGCGGGACAGCCCCGTCTGCGCCTTCGTCCAGACCGGCGGGCGCTCGGTGCCGTAGCGCTTGATCCAGACGGCGCCGAAGGACAGGTCCACGCGCTCGACGCGGCGTGTTTCGCGCGTCAGCGCGGCAAGCAGCGTCTCGATGTCCCCGTCGGTCATCCGGGGGATCGTCTCAAGCATGCTGAGCTTGCCGTCCATGGTTGCGATCCTAGGGCTGCGATCCTGGTTGAAAGCAAAAACCCGCACCGGTTCCCCGGCGCGGGTTTCACAACGAAGCGAAGATTTGTTGTGAGCGCCGGTTAGTTGACGGCGGTCTCAAACTCGTTCTTCGTGCCGGCGTCCTTGAGGTATTCCAGAGCCTTCTTGGCGGCTGCGACGAGCGCGCCGAAAGCTTCGGTCTCATGGATTGCCATGTCCGACAGAACCTTGCGGTCAACTTCGATGCCAGCCTTGTTCAGGCCGTCGATGAAGCGGCCGTAGGTCAGGCCGTGCTCGCGGACGGCAGCGTTGATGCGCTGGATCCAGAGAGCGCGGAAGTTGCGCTTGTTGACCTTGCGGTCGCGGTAGGCGAACTGCTTCGAACGATCAACCGCTGCCTTGGCGGCGCGGATGGTGTTCTTGCGGCGGCCGTAGAAACCCTTGGCTGCCTTCAGCGTCTTCTTATGCTTGGCGTGGGAAGTTACGCCGCGTTTTACACGTGCCATGTCATGATCTCCTTAACGTTTCAAAAGCGCGATGAGTCTCAGAGACCGTTCGGCAGGTAGTTCTTGACCACCTTCTTGCCATCCGGCTCGGCCAGCACCATGGTGCCGCGTGCGTCGCGGATGAACTTGTTGGAACGCTTGATCATGCCGTGGCGCTTGCCGGCAGCGGCAGCGACGACCTTGCCGGTCGCGGTGATCTTGAACCGCTTCTTGGCAGACGATTTCGTCTTCATCTTGGGCATTTTGCTACTCCATTCTTCTTGAATTCGAGAGGTGCTGACGAAGGCGCCTCTCCAGCGTAAAGAACGGCCACGGCATGCCCTGCCGGACCGTTCGGACGGCGGCTTGTAACCGAAGTCCTATTAAAGCGCAACCGGATTCCGCAAAACGGAATTTTCCAGAGGCGGAAATGGAAAAGCCGCCCCAAAAAAAGGCGGCTTGATCCGGATGGCTTGAAAAGCCGGAGGGTTTACCTCGGTGCGAGCACCATCATCATCTGGCGTCCCTCGAGCTTCGGCTCGGCTTCGACCTTGGCGATCGCCAGCGTGTCTTCCTTGACCTGCAGGAGAAGCTTCATGCCGAGTTCCTGGTGCGCCATTTCGCGGCCGCGGAACTTCAGCGTCACCTTCACCTTGTCGCCTTCTTCGAAGAAGCGGTTCATCGCCTTCATCTTCACGTCGTAATCGTGCGTGTCGATGTTCGGGCGCATCTTGATTTCTTTGATCTCGACGATCTTCTGCTTCTTGCGCGCTTCGGCTGCTTTCTTCTGGTTGGAATACTTCAGCTTGCCGAGATCAAGAATCTTGCAGACGGGCGGTTCGGAGTTGGGCGAAATCTCCACGAGATCGAGGCCGGCTTCTTCCGCCATGCGGAGTGCCTGATCGGTGGGAACGGTGCCGTGGTTGGTGCCTTCGGCATCGATGAGCTGGACGCGGGGAATACGAATTTCCCGGTTGGAACGCGGGCCGTCTTTGACGGGGGCTTCCGCTTTAAAGGGTCTGCGAATGGTCGTGTTCTCCTCGAACTGTTTCGAACGATATGAATCTGTGCGGCGACCAGGCCGTTTTGCCGGATGGACGGCATTTTCGGCAATGTGTTGATCGCGCTTGTGAAGTCAATAGCACGCGGCGCGGAAAAAATCACCACCTGTCCTTGCACGCGCGAATCTGGTCTAGGTCGGGGCTAAAGACCGGCAAAAAGGCGCTTTTGCCTGGGTCGGCGCACGGACAGGAGATAGGAACGATGGCGGCAAACGGCAACGGCGCGAGGGCGGATTTCATCACGGTCGGCACGGGCGAGGCGGCCCGGCAGATCGCCATGGCACTCCAGCCGGCCGCTAGCGGCAACACGCTTGCCCATCTCGTCTGGCTCGGCGGCTACCGCTCGGATATCAGCGGCACCAAGGCCGTGGAGCTCGCCGCCCTTGCCGCGCGGATCGGCACGGCCGCAATCCGTTTCGATTATTCCGGCCACGGCGCCTCGGGCGGCGCCTTCATCGACGGCACGATTTCGCGCTGGCTGGAGGAGGCGCTTGCCGTCATAGAGCATGCCGTAAAAACACTCGGCACCCGCCGCGTCGTGCTGGTCGGTTCCTCCATGGGCGGCTGGATTGCGCTGCGCGCCGTGGCCGAGCTTGCCAAGCGCAAGGATATCGCGATTGCGGGCCTCGTCCTCATCGCGCCGGCGCCGGATTTCACCTCGGAGCTGATCGAGCCGAACCTGACGGAGGCCGAGCGCACCGCCCTTGCCGAACGCGGCCAGTTCGAGGAGCCGACGCCCTACGGTCCGGATCCCAACATCTATACATTGAAGCTGATCGAGGACGGGCGGGAAAACCGCGTGCTGACTGGTGTCATCGAAACCGGCTGCCCGGTGCATATCCTGCAGGGCATGGCGGACCCCGACGTGCCCTATGCCCATGCCGTGCGGCTGATGGAGCATCTGTCCGGCGATGACGTGGTGCTGACCATGATCCGCGACGGCGACCACCGCCTGTCGCGGCCGCAGGATATCGCCAAGATTCTCGAAGCTGCGGAGGGGCTGGCTCGTCTTCCGTAACGGGAAGCGTGGCGCGCCGATCACATCTTAACCATATTCCGGCATCGCCAATTCTGATGATTGACGAGACGCCCCCTGCACCGTTAACTCTTTGTTAACGATTAGGGGACGTTACATGGCACGAATGATTGGTGCGAAGGCTGGGGCGGCGGCGTTTTTTGCTCTGCTCATTTCTTCTTCCTCGGCTTTCACGGCGCCCGCGTCGGCCCTGTCCATGAAGACAGGTGGCGTGACCTCGCAGCCAATTGGCCATTACGAATTCTGCCAGACCAACAAATCCGAATGCCAGGCCGGCGTGCGCAACCAGGCGCCCGCCAAAGTCACGGAATTCGGCTGGTCCGTCGTTCGCCAGATCAATGCCAGCGTCAACCGCGACATCACGCCGATGACGGACAAGGAGCTGCACGGTCGCGACGAATTCTGGTCCTATCCCGATGGCGCCGGCGACTGCGAGGACTTCGTCCTCCTGAAGCGCAAGAAGCTGATGGAAAAGGGCTTTGCCGTCGGCGACCTGCTGATCACGGTCGTGCGCAAGCCGGATGGCGAGGGTCATGCCGTGCTGACGCTGCGCACCACTGAGGGCGACTTCATCCTCGACAACCTCAACAACGAGGTAAAGCTCTGGACGACGACGCCCTACCGCTTCCTGAAGCGCCAGGCCTCGTTCCATGCCGGCCGCTGGGTCTCCATCGAAAACGGCGATGCCGTCATGGTGTCGTCGGTCGGCCAGTAAATACATTTTACGGCGGGGGGCTGCCGAAGGGCCGCGGAGCGATCCGCGGCCTTTTTGTTTGGGTGTAGGTTATCCCAGGGCACACTCTCTCTTCCCGCTATTCACGCCTGGCCGACAGATGTTCCTACCGGTTGGCCATCGCCGCCTGCTTTTGCGAGTAGCGCTGGCCCGAGACCTTGGCCGGCGACAGCAGGTCGCCGAGACGGGCGGCTTCTTCCGGCGTCAGCGTGACATCAGCGGCGGCGGCGTTCTGATCGAGATGCGGCACCTTGCTGGCGCCAGGGATCGGCACGATGAAATCGCCCTGCGCCAGAACCCAGGCGAGCGCCAGCTGCGCCGGGGCCACGCCTTTCTCTGCCGCCATCTCTTCGAGCGCCGTCACCAGCGCCAGATTGGCATCGAAATTCTCCGCCTCAAAGCGTGGCAGGGAGCGGCGGAAATCGTCGGCGGAGAGGCCGTCGAGCTTCTTCAAGGCGCCGGTCAGCACGCCGCGGCCGAGCGGGCTGAAGGGCACGAAGCCGATGCCGAGGGTGCGACAGGTGTTGAGCACGCCGTTTTCTTCCACGTCTCGGGTCCACAGCGAATATTCGCTCTGCACGGCTGCTATCGGATGCACCGCATGCGCACGGCGGATCGTCTCCGCACCGGCCTCGGACAGGCCGAGCGCCTTCACCTTGCCCTCGCGTACCAGATCGGCCATTGCGCCGACCGTCTCCTCGATCGGCACGGCGGGATCGACGCGGTGCTGATAGTAGAGGTCGATGACATCGGTTCCGAGCCGTTTCAGCGAGGCCCCGGCGACCGCCTTGACGTTTTCCGGGCGGCTGTCGGTGCCAACCATCATCTGGTCGGCCGGCTTGGTGGCGTCGATGCGGAAGCCGAACTTGGTGGCGATGACCACCTTGTCGCGCATCGGTTTCAGCGCCTTGCCGAGGAGGATTTCGTTCTTGTAGGGGCCGTAGACCTCTGCCGTATCGAACAGCGTGATGCCGAGATCGACGGCGCGGTGCAGCGTATTGATCGCCGCCGTCTCGTCGTCGGCGGGACCATAGGCATGGCTCATGCCCATGCAGCCGAGGCCGAGGGCGGAAACGTCGAGCGTGCCGAGATGTCTGTGTTTCATGGCGCATTTCCTTCTTGAAGGGACCGGTGGGAGAGATCCGCGGGCCGGGCGGCGAAGCGGTCGCCGTCATCCGGTAGGGTCAATTTAGGGCGCAGTGCTTTCGCTGAAAATGGATGCAAAAGCCAATGGCTTGTTCTATCTGTTCGAACAATGAACCGGACCCAGCTTTCCCAGCTCGCCGTATTGGCCATCGTTGCCGAGGCGCGCAGTTTCCGCAAGGCAGCGACCACGCTCGGCATCGCGCCCTCGGCCGTCAGCCATGCCGTCACCGCGCTGGAGGCAAGCCTCGGCGTGCGGCTGATCGCTCGCACCACCCGCAGCGTTGCGCCGACGGAGGAGGGGCGCCAGTTGCTCGACACGCTGGCGCCGGCGCTGGCCGATATCGACGCCGCCATGGAGGCGCTGGCCGAGCGCCAGACCCGGCCGGCCGGACCGCTGCGCATCACCATGCCGTTGATCGCGGCGGAAGACATCGTCATGCCGCGCCTCGGCGCCTTCCTCTTGGAATATCCCGAGATCGAGCTGGAACTGCGCACGGACGACCGCTTCGAAGACATCGTCGAAAAGGGGTTCGATGCGGGGCTGCGTCTCGGCGAGCATCTGGAGGCGGATATGATCGCGGTCCGGGCGAGCGGTCCGTGGCGCGGCCTCGTCGTCGGCGCACCGTTCTATTTCGAGAAATATGCGAAGCCGCAGCAGCCGCGCGACCTGATGCAACATCGCTGCATCCGCCGCCGCTTTTCCAGCGGCCGCATCTATCGCTGGGAGTTGGAAAAGGACGGGCGGTTGGTGACGGTGGACGTGTCGGGTCCGCTGATCGTCTCCGACCAGCGGCTGATGCGCGCCGCCGCGATGGACGGCGCGGGTCTTGCCTATGTCTTCGACCAGCGGGTGACCGAGGACATCGCCGCCGGCCGGCTGGTGGCGGTGCTGGAAGACTGGTGTCCGGCCTTCGACGGTTTCTCGATCTACTACCCCTCACGCCGCCAGATGCACCCGGCCTTGCGCGCCTTCGTCGATTTCTTCCGCTATCGAAGTTAGGTTTATCGAAGTTAGGTTTTCAGCCGGTAGCGGATGTGGTCGTCCGTCTCGACATAGCCGTCATAGAGCTTCCGGGCGCGCGCATTGTCCTGCGAAGTGTGCCAGTAGATGCCGCTCCAGCCGTGGCGTTTCGAAATCGCGATGAGGTCGTCGATCAACGCGCGGCCGGCGCCCTTGCCGCGCACGGTGCCGTCGACGAAGAGGTCCTCGAGATAGCCTTCCGGCGCGATGCTCCAGGTGGAATCGTGATAGTGGTGGATGGCGAAGCCGATCACCGCGCCATCCTCCTCGGCAAGGCGCATCGCCATGCGCGAGCCGGGATCGAGGATGCGCGCCCAGGTGAAGGCCGTCACTTCCTCGAGCACTTCGGTCTTGTAGAAGGCGAGGTAACCGGCCCAGAGTTTGCGCCAGGCTGCTTCGTCGCTTTCGAGCGGATCGCGGATGATGAGGGCCATGTCAGACTCCTGCCGCGTCGAGGGCTGCAATCTGCTCGGCCGAGAGCGATAATGCCGCCGCCTTCATCAGGCTATCCAGCTGGGAGAGACTGGTGGCGCTGGCGATCGGCGCGGTGACGGCGGGTTTCGCCATCAGCCAGGCAAGCGAGATCTCGGCCGGCGTCGCGCCCGTCTCCGCCGCCACCTGATCGAGCGCCGCCAGGATGCGCAGGCCCCGCTCGTCGAGATAGCGCGCCACATCCTCGCCGCGTGTCCGGCCCTCGGTATCGGCCGCGGTACGGTATTTGCCGGTCAGGAAGCCGGAAGCGAGGCTGAAATAGGTGATGACGCCGAGATCTTCCTTGCGGCAGAGATCGGCCAGTGCGCCCTCGAAGCCGGCGCGGTCGTAGAGATTGTATTCCGGCTGCAGCGCGGCGTAACGCGGCAGGCCGGCCGCGTCGGCGGCTTCGAAGGAGGCCTGCAGCTGGCCGGCATCGAGGTTGGAGGCACCGAAGGCGCGCACCTTGCCCGCCTTGACGAGGCCGGCATGGGCTTCCAGCGTTTCCTCATAGGGCGTTTCGGGATCCGGCCAATGCGAGAGGTAGAGATCGATGTGATCCGTCTGGAGCCGGCGCAGCGAGTTCTCGACCTCCTCGACGATCCACGATTTTCTGAGGTCGCGCCGGCCCTGGCCCATGTCGGAGCCGACCTTGGTGACGACGACCACCTTGTCGCGCGCGAGACCCGAGCGCTTCAGCCATTTGCCGATGATCGTCTCGGACTCGCCGCCCTGATTGCCCGGCGCCCAGCTGGAATAGACGTCGGCCGTGTCGATGGCGTTGAAGCCCGCGCCGGTGAAGGCGTCGAGAAGATCGAAGGAGGTCTTCTCGTCGGCCGTCCAGCCGAAGACGTTGCCGCCGAAGACGAGGGGCGCGATGGAAAGGCCGGTTCGGCCGAGAGAACGGAACTGCATGGGCTTCCTCCAAGGGATACGTGCTGAAATGTTCGTGCAGCATAGGCCGGGTGCGCCCGCTTTGCACGCTATCCGGCAAGGCATTTTTTGCGAGCGTCCGCGCTTGCGAGGAACGTACCTCGCGACTAGTCTTCGGGCCAAATCAGGGAGACAAAACCATGCTGCGTTTCGGAATTCTGTCGACGGCGAAGATCGGCCGCGAACTCGTCGTGCCGGCCATCCAGGATGCGGAGAACTGCGTCGTGACCGCCATTGCCAGCCGCGACCTTGCCAAGGCCCGCGCCATGGCCGACCGGTTTTCCGTGCCCCACGCCTTCGGCTCCTATGAGGAGATGCTGGCGTCCGACACTGTTGATGCCGTCTATATCCCGCTGCCGACCTCGCAGCATGTGGAATGGACCATCAGGGCGGCGGATGCCGGAAAACACGTGCTCTGCGAAAAGCCGATTGCGCTCAATGCCGGCGAGATCGATGCGCTGATCGCCGCGCGCGACCGCAACAAGGTGCTGATCTCCGAAGCCTTCATGGTTACCTACAGCCCCGTCTGGCGCAAGGTGCGCTCGCTTCTGGCCGAAGGCGCGATCGGCAGGCTGCGCCATGTGCAGGGCGTCTTCACCTACTACAACCGCGATCCCGGCAATATGCGCAACGTGCCGGCGCTCGGCGGCGGCGGCCTGCCGGATATCGGCGTCTACCCAACGATCACCACGCGTTTCGTCACCGGCAAGGAAGCGATCCGCGTTCAGGCGAGCACGGATCGCGATCCGGAATTCGGCACGGACATCTATTCGAGCGTGCGCGCCGATTTCGGCGATTTCGAACTGTCCTTCTACATCTCGACGCAGCTCGCCCAGCGCCAAGTCATGGTCTTCCATGGCGACAAGGGTTTCATCGAGGTGAAATCGCCGTTCAATGCCGACCGCTACGGCCGGGAGGAGGTGGAGTTGACCAACGCTTCACACAGCGAAAGCCAGCTCTTCCGTTTCCAGGATGCGCGCCAATACAAGCTCGAGGCCGAAGCCTTCACACGCGCAGCACGCGGTGAGAAGGAAGACGTTGTCTCGCTGGAAAGCTCGGTCGAGAACCAGAAGCTCATCGACGCCATCTACCGCGCCAGCGAGAAGGACGGCTGGGAGCCGGTCTGAGACCGGCTCTTTCGCTCAAAACAGCGTTTCGTAGATGTCCGGCTTGAAGCCGGCCGTGAGCGCCCCGTCGCGATCTAGCATGGGCCGCTTGATCATCGAGGGCTGGGCGAGCATCAGGGCGATCGCCTTCGTCGCGTCGAGGTCCTGCTTGTCCTCATCCGGCAGCGCGCGGAAGGTTGTGCCGGCGCGGTTCAGCACCGTTTCCCAACCGAGCGCGTCGACGAAGCGTTTCAGGCTCTTCTCGTCGATGCCTTCCGCCTTGTAGTCGTGGAATGTGTAGGCAATGCCCTTGGCATCGAGCCAGGTGCGCGCCTTCTTCATCGTGTCGCAGTTCTTGATGCCGTAGATCGTGACGATCACGCGTCTCTCCTTCAAGTTTGGCCGCCTTCATAAGCCGGCGAAATGGTCACGTCACCCCGAGATAACGGCCGGGGCGGTGATTGATGGCGAGCGTCATATTGACGACGACGGCGCCGAGCACGGAAAGTGCCAGCCGGTCGAACGGAATGACGAAACAGGCGGCGGCAAGGATGGCGAGATCGACTGCCATCTGGAAATAGCCTGCGCGCAGGCCGAAGCGGTCCTGCAGGTAGATCGCCAGCACATTGATGCCGCCAAGGCCCGTGCCGTGGCGGAAGAGGATGAGCAGGCCGGTGCCCGACAGCGCGCCACCCATGACGGCCGCATAAAGCGGATCGAGATGGGAGAAGCTGATAAGCTCCGAAGTTAGCCGGCTAAAGATGGAAACAAGCGTCACAGCGGCGAAGGTGCGGAGAGTGAAGGCCCAGCCGAGCTTTTTGACGGCAAGGATGTAGAAGGGCAGGTTGACGGCGAAGAACAACCACCAGAAACTGATCCCGCTTGCATAGTGCAGGAGGAGTGCCAAGCCCGCCGTGCTGCCGGCGAGCAGCACCGCCTTGGTATAGATGACCACGCCCAGCGCCACGAACAGTGTGCCGATGACGATGGCAATAAGATCCTCATAGGCGGAGTGGCGCTCCGCCTGGCTGGCAGTTTCGACGGACATGGTTTTTCTCAGAGACTCAGGAACTTGGCGATGACGTCATCGACCTCGGCCGTCTTCAAGCCGGCAATGTTGATGCGGCCCGAGGTCGGCATGTAGACGGCGTGCTCGGCACGCAGCTTCAGCACCTGCTCCTCCTCCAGGGGCAAGAGCGAGAACATTCCCTCCTGCTCGCGGATCGCCGTCAGCACCTGCCAGCGGCCGGCAAGCCCGGCGGCAAGTCGCTCGCGGATCGCGGTAACGCGCTGGCGCATCGCCTCGATCTCGGCCATCCAGTCGGCCTTCAGCGCCGCGTCGCCGAGGATCATGCTGACGATGGCCGCGCCATGGTCCGGCGGCATGGAATAGCTGGTGCGGGCAAGCGCGGCGAGATTGCTGCGCACGGAGAGCGCAGTCTCGGCATTGTTGCACACGGCATAGATCGCGCCGGTGCGCTCGCGGTAGAGGCCGAAGGATTTGGAGCAGGAGACGGCCACCAGCGCTTCCGGCACAGCCGTCAGCAGCGTTCGGAGACCCGCGGCATCCTCGTCAAGGCCGCGGCCATAACCCTGATAGGCGATATCGACGAGCGGCAGCAGGCCCTTTTCGGCGATCAGCGCGGAGACGGTGCGCCATTGCTCGTCCGTGAGGTTCGCGCCGGTCGGGTTGTGGCAGCTTGCATGCAGCAGCACGGCATCGCCGGGGGCAGCACCGCCAAGCGCTTCCATCATGCGGTCGAACTGCACGCTCTGCGCGGGGATGTCGAAGAACGGATAGGTGATGACCTCCAGCCCGGCGGACTTGAAGATACTGGCGTGGTTCGGCCAGCTCGGCAGGCCGAGCCAGATACCCTTGGTGCCCATGCGCGCCAGTAGGTCGGCGGCAAGGCGCAGCGCGCCGGAGCCGCCCGGCGTCTGGAGGCCGGCGGTGGCGCGGCCGCGGCCGGCGTCTGCCGTCGTCAGCTCCCAGAGGCGGTCGAGGAAGACGGGATCGCCTTCCGGGCCGACATAAGCCTTTGTCGGCTGCGTCTCGACGAGGCGCTTTTCGGCTTCCTTCACCGCGCGGAAGATCGGCGTGGCGCCCGTTTCGTCGCGATAGACGCCGACGCCGAGATCCACCTTGCCGGCACGCGTATCCGCCCGGAAAAGGCCGATCAAAGCAAGCAACGGGTCATCGGGCTGGCGGGTGAGGGCGTCGAACATGGCCGGGGTCCTGTCTGGGTTGGTGTAGAAGCGGTGTAAGTCAAAACATCCGCAAAATCGACCATGATATTGCGGAGAAAGCGCAAGAAGCTTTTGTCTTCTTGCTTTCATTCGCTAGATTGATGCAATTTTTTGCGAGGTGGACGGAACGGACAAGAAGACGGGCGACGAGGTTGCATTGGACCAGACCGACCGGCGCATCATCCGTCTGCTCGTCGAGGATGCGGGGCTCTCCAACAACCAGCTGGCGGAAAAGGTCGGCCTGTCGCCGGCCCCACTGTCGCGGCGTCTCGCGCGGCTG
Organism: Shinella sp. M31; assembly: GCF_049199205.1. NCBI lineage: Bacteria > Pseudomonadati > Pseudomonadota > Alphaproteobacteria > Hyphomicrobiales > Rhizobiaceae > Shinella > Shinella sp. M31. Next base: position 183,409 of record NZ_JBLZPH010000079.1, read on the forward strand.
GAGGCGGGCGGCGTCATCCGCCACACCGTCATCGTCGTCCGCGCGCCGCCGGGATCGGTTTCCAGGCCTTTCTCGAGGTGACGCTGGAGCGTACGGCGCCGAAAGTCGGCGAGCGTTTCATCGATCTGGTGCGGCGCATGCCGGAGGTCGTCGAATGCCATACGGTGGCCGGCGATTTCGATTTCCTGTTGAAGATCGCCGTGAAGGATGTCGCGGATTACCGGCGGCTTCTGTGGAGCGAATTCGAGCGCATCGGCGAGATCAAGACGCTGCGCTCAACCATCCTGCTCGACAGCCCGAAGATGCAGGTGAGCCCGCTTCCCTGACGGCACTTTCCGGAACCTTCTTGCAGCTCCGCGGTTGCCCATGGCGCGGGGCGGCCCATATGATGCAAAGAACGCACGAGGAAGGACCCTTGGATAGGAACGGCAAGAACACATCGGCAGCGCTGCTGACGGCCATTCGCAATCGCCGCGGCCACCGGCCGCCGGAGAGCAATCGTCCGGGTGACACCGTCATCGCCTCCTACAACGTGCACAAATGCATCGGCGTCGACCGGCGCTTCGATCCCGAGCGCACGGCGAGCGTCATCGGCGAGATCGATGCCGACGTGATCGCCATCCAGGAGGCCGACAAACGGTTCGGCGAGCGTTCGGGCCTCTTGAAGCTTGAGATGCTGGAGCGCGATTGCGGCCTCGTGCCGGTGCCGATCACAGCGCTTTCGTCGACCGGCCATGGCTGGCACGGCAACATGATCATGATCCGCAAGGGCGCCGTCGGCGGCGTGCGCCAGCTGAAGCTGCCGGGCGTGGAACCCCGCGGCGCGCTGGTCGTGACGCTCGATCTGCCCGCCGGCAAGCTGCGTCTCGTCGCCGCGCATTTCGGTCTGCTGAAGCGCTCGCGCGAACAGCAGGCCATGGCGATCCTCGCTTCCCTGGCGGAAGACGAGGTGATGCCGACCCTGCTCGTCGGCGATCTCAACGAGTGGCGTGTCGGGCGGGGCTCGTCGCTCGCCCGCCTGCATCCGACCTTCGATCCGGCCTCCGGCGCGGTGCCGAGCTTTCCCTCGCGCTTTCCCGTGCTGGCGCTCGACCGGGCGCTCGGCCATCCGCATGATCTCGTCACGTCGGTGGAGGTGCATGATTCTCCGCTCGCCCGCATTGCGTCCGATCACCTGCCGATCAAGGCGCATATAGATCTCAAGGTCGTCTCGGAGCGCGCCACCGGGCCTACAGATAGGGCGAGCCAAGCCATGTGATGCGCTCGACGAGGCGTTGCACGAAGGGCCGCGCCCGGAGTTCCTCCAGCTTCACCTGCTCGGATCCCTCAAGGGCGGCGTCGATGCGCGCGCCGATGAGTTCGGCGAAATCGGGATCGATCACCTCGATATCCACCTCGAAATTCAGCCGGAGCGAGCGCGGATCGATGTTGGAGGAGCCGACATAGGACCAGGCGTCGTCGACCACCGTCAGCTTGGAATGGTTGAAGGCGCCCGAGGCGCGCCAGATGCGGCAGCCGTGTTTCAGCATCTGATCGAACTGCGCCGTCATGGCGAGATCGACGAGCTTCAGGTTGTTTGAGGACGGCACGATGATGTCGATCTCCACCCCACGCCGCGCCGCCGTGACGATGGCGCTGATCAGCTCCCGGTCGGGCAGGAAATAGGGCGACATGATGCGGATATGATGTTTCGCCACCGAGACGGCGCCCATCAGCATGCGGTGGTTGGTTTCCAGGCTTTTGTCGGGACCTGACGGCACGACGCGAGCAAGCATGCCGCTGTCGGGCGCATCCGGCGGCGGGGCGATCTGCCAGATTTCGCCGGACAATTCGTCGCCGCCGGAAAAGCGCCAGTCCTCATAGGCGATGCGGAAGAGATCGCTGACGACGGGGCCGGTGAGGCGGAAATGCGTGTCGAGCGCCGCCGCGTCGGAAAACTCGGTGCAGAAGCCGGCGCGGATGTTGAGCCCGCCGGTGAAGGCGACGCTGCCGTCGACGATCAGGATTTTTCGGTGGGTACGCAGGTTGGCATAGGGCAGGCGCAGGCCCATGACGATGTTGCCGTTGAAGACATCGACGGGGACATGCGCCCGTTTCAGCTCCGAGACGATGGAGGGAATGGAGTAGCGCGCGCCCACCGCATCGATCAGCACGCGCACCGCGACACCGCGCGCCACGGCGGCCGAAAGCGCCTGCACGAAGCGCTCGCCGGCCGCGTCGCGGTCGAAAATATAGGTTTCGAGCAGGATGGAGCGCTCCGCGGCGCCGATGGCCGACAGCATCGCGGCATAGGCCTCGTCGCCGGTCGCAAGCAGCTTGATCCGGTTGCCGGAGGTCAGTTTGCAACGGCCCACCGTATCGCCGAGCCGCTGCATGGCGGCGAGCGCTCCGCCATAGGCCACCGTCATGTGTTCGTTGGAAACGTCGTATTCGGACCGGTGGTACCAGCCGGCGGCGATGAGGCCCTCGCGGCTGAGGTTCAGCGTGTTGCGGCGGATGCGGTTCACGCCGCCGACGGCATAGATGACGGGGCCGACGACGGGTGAGAGCACGATGACGCCGACCCAGCCGATCGCCGCGCGCACCTCTTCCTTCGTCATCGTCGCGTGAATGGCGGCGGGAATACCGAGGATGATCGACAGGGCGACGAAGATATGCGGCCAGTAGGCGGAGAGCGTCTCAAACATGATGCGTGCAGACCACCCCTCGCGTTCCTCCAGCCACAGCCGCAACTACGGCTCGTATGCCCTCACTATATATTGCTTCCGGCCGCGTGATTGCGAGGGGTCAAAACCCCTCGCAGGGAAGATTCTCTTAGTCCTCCAGCGTGCCGGGTTCGCGATCCTTGCGGGTCGCTTCATGGCAGGCGATCTTCATCAAGTCGTCGCCGCGCCGCGCATAGCGCGCGGAGGTGCGGGTGGCGATCAGGCCGTCATGGGCGGCTGTCACGTCGATCGTGCCGTCAGGCGCGCCCGGCCGGGTGATCAGCGTCGCCAAGAGATCGCCGGCCTTCACGTTGTCTCCGATATCGCGGTGGAAGAGTACGGTGCCGGGCTCGGGCGCGCGCACCATTTCGATATTGTCGAGCGGAATGGCGGGGCCGCTATAGGCCTTGGCGGCATGGGCGGGATCGATGACGACACCGCGGCCGGCCAGGAAGTCCCAGAGGCCATCGGCATCGCGCTTGGCCATGTCGGGATAGACATCGCGCCGGCCGCGCAGCTCGACGGTGACGGCGAGGCGGCCCGGCACGCTCGTCAGCTTTTCGCCGCCCTGGTGCTTGAAGGCGAAGCCGACGGCCTCCTCGAAGGCGGTGCTTTCGCCATCCGAGAGGAACACGGCCCGCATGTCGAGCGCCGCCGCGAGATCGGCCGCCTCCGGCCAGAAGGCGTCGTCGATATAGGCATATTGCAGGCTTTCGTCGTCGCAATGCAGGTCGAGCATGAGGTCATGGCCAAGTGCGGTGTGCAGCAACGTGCGCTTCAGCCGGTCGGCGGCGCTGCGGCGGGAAAAATTCTCCAGCAACGCCTCGCGCTCGGCAAGCGCGATCAGCGGGTAATCGCGGTTGAAATTGGTGCGCGATCCCAGATCGAAGCGGCCTTCCATCTCGCCGAAATGAAACTGGGCGAGACCGATCGGATTGGCCTGCGGAATGACGGTGATATCGCCGCGGATCGCGCCCTCGGCATCGGCCTTGCACAGGCGCTCGAGCAGGAAATGCAGGAGCGCGGTGCCGGGCAGCTCGTTGGCATGCAGCGCCGCCTGGATATAGACGGAGGGCGCGGCCTTGTCGCTGCCCTTAAAGCGATAGACCGGCACGCGCCACTCGATGCCCGCCGTATCGCCGCCGATGATGATGTCCGAATTCTCCACGTCGCGCCTCGCTGAATCGTTTTTCGAAGGTTTATGCGAATTGGACGCGTCGGAAGCAAGCCCCCGCCAAGACACCTCTTGCTGCGCAAGAAACGGGTTGAAACGCGCCGGGCAAAGCCCGATCTTGTGCTGGAAACGGCAACAGGAGCCGACCATGACCGGCAAGGCCCATTATCTGATCTTCGACACGGCGGGCGGCCCCTGCGGCATCGCCTGGACGCAGGCGGGTGTCGTGCGCTTCCAGCTGCCGGGCGAGGACGCCGCCACCACCCGCCGCCTGCTGCTGCGCCACCTGCCCGAGGCCGAGGCCGCCGAACCGCCGCCCGCCGTCCAGCAGGCCGTGGCGGCGGCACAGCGCTATTTCGCCGGAGAGGAAGCCGATTTCACCGCCGTGCCGCTCGACCTCGCCGGCCAGAGCGATTTCTTCCTGAAGGTCTATGACGCCGCGCGCCGGGTGCATTGGGGCGAGACGACGACCTACGGCACCATCGCCCGCGATCTCGGCGCCGGGCCGGAAATGGCCCGCGAGGTCGGTCAGGCCATGGCGAAAAACCCCGTCGCCCTCATCATCCCCTGCCACCGCGTGCTGGCTGCCGGCGGTAAGGTCGGCGGTTTTTCCGCGCCGGGCGGTTCCATCTCGAAGGTGAAGATGCTGGCGCTCGAAGGCGTCTCCTTCGCCCCGCCAGCGCCGGCGCAGCAGTCGTTCGGATTTTAGCCACGGGCGACCGGGGCCGCCCGTGTCTTGTCGTCAGCCTCGTATGTAGCGCCTTTCGAGAATCGCACGGGCAGCGAGCGTGACGATCGCCATGCAGGTTGTATACGCCACGAGCGGCCATGCGGTTGCGCCATCGAGCAGGACGACGAAGGCGGTACCGGCAAGGCCCGTAATCAGGCTCTGCACGCAAAAATGCAGCGCAACCGCCGTCCCGGCGGAGCTTGCGAAGGCCTGCAGGGCGCCGTTTGCGGAAACGGACGCCGTCAACACGATACCAACCGCGATCAGCCACATGGGCGGCATGAAGGTCCAGAAGGATAATGGTGCCGTGCGTTGCCCAAGCGCAAGCAGTCCGGCGCCCGCAAGCAGCAGGAGCATGCCACGCAGCATGCAGCCCGAAACGCCCCATTGGTTGACGAAGCTCTCCGCAAACCGCGCCGTTGCGATCATCACCACGGCGGCTGTGGCGAAAGTCAGGCTGAAGCCGAGTTCGGAAAAGCCCGCGCCGTCCATCAGGATGCGCGGCGCCGTGGAGAAGAAGACGAAGAAGGTTCCCATCGCGGCGCTGAAGGCGAGCGTGTAGGTCCAGAAGGCGAGGCTTGCCAGTACGGAACCGAATATGCGTCTTTGCTCACTGGCCTCGGCTGGCCGGGTTTCGTGCCATTTCGGGAGTGCCCAGAGCAATACCGTCACGGCTGGAAAGCCGAGTGCGATGAAGAGCGACTGCCAGCCGAATGCATTGGCGAGAACGGCACCGGCAATCGGGCCGAATGCCGGAACGGCGGCCAGCATGGCGTTCATCAGGCTGTAGATGACGGCGCTCTCGGGACGCTCCGCATAGATGTCGCGAATCGTCGCGAAGATCGCCACCAGGGTTGCCGACGCCCCGATCGCCTGGAGCAGGCGAAGCGAGACGAAGAGCGGCGCCGAGGTCGCGACCGCGAGGCCGAAGGAGGCGGCCGCGAAGATCATAGCCCCGGCGATCAGCACGGGCCGCCGGCCGACGCGGTCGGACAGTGGGCCGAAGAGCACCTGGCCGACGCCGAGCGCGATCATGTAGACGGTCAGCGTCAGCTGCACCACGTCCGGCGTGGTTTGCAGGATCGCCGGCATGGCGGGCACGACCGGCAGGTAGATATCCATCCCGAGCGAAGCGAGAATGTTGAAGGGGGCCAGCAGCAGGAGCGCTACCGGCAGGCTATAGGTCCACGGGCGTGGATCACGAACACGCATGACAAATCATCCGCTAAATGAGGAACATCCGGCGGCGTCTGCGTACGAAAACTGAATTGGCTTAAGCAGAGCGCCGCAACAACAGGGTGTCGTTGCGGCTTATCTGTCTGCTGACTTGGGACCCGTCATCGCGATCCTATTCCCACTCAATCGTGCCCGGCGGCTTCGACGTCACGTCATAGACGACGCGGTTGATGCCGCGGACTTCGTTGATGATGCGGGTCGCGGCGCGGCCGAGGAAGTTCATGTCGTAGTGGTAGAAGTCGGCGGTCATGCCGTCGACAGAGGTGACGGCGCGCAGCGCGCAGACGAATTCGTAGGTGCGGCCGTCGCCCATGACGCCGACGGTCTGGACGGGAAGCAGCACCGCGAAGGCCTGCCAGATCTTGTCGTAGAGGCCCGCCTTGCGGATCTCGTCGAGATAGATGGCGTCGGCTTCGCGCAGGATCTCCAGCTTGTCGCGGGTGATGCCGCCCGGGCATCGGATGGCAAGGCCCGGACCCGGGAACGGGTGGCGGCCGATGAACGAATCCGGCAGGCCGAGCTCGCGGCCGAGCACGCGCACCTCGTCCTTGAAGAGTTCGCGCAAGGGCTCGACGAGCTTCATGTTCATTCGCTCGGGCAGGCCGCCGACATTGTGGTGCGACTTGATCGTGACCGAGGGGCCGCCGGTGAAGGAGACGCTTTCGATGACATCGGGATAGAGCGTGCCCTGGGCGAGGAATTCCGCGCCGCCGAGCTTGCCGGCCTCTTCCTCGAAGACTTCGATGAACAGGCGGCCGATGATCTTGCGCTTGGTTTCCGGGTCGGAAACGCCTTCCAGCTCGCCGACGAAACGGTCGACGGCATCGACGTGGATGAGGTGCAGATTGTAGTGCTCGCGGAACATGGCGACCACGTCGGCCGCCTCGTTCTTTCGCATCAGGCCGTGGTCGACGAGGATGCAGGTGAGCTGCGCGCCGACGGCCTCATGGATGAGGAGGGCCGCAACCGACGAGTCGACGCCGCCGGACAGGGCGCAGATAACGCGCTTGTCGCCGACCTGCTCGCGGATCGCTTCCACGGCGCGGGCGCGGTAGGCCGACATCGACCAGTCGCCCTTGATTCCGGCGATCTTGTGCACGAAGTTGGAGAGCAGCTTGGCGCCATCGGGCGTGTGCACCACTTCCGGGTGGAACATCGTCGTGTAGTATCGCTTCGCCTCGTTGACGCAGATGGCGAAGGGGGCGTTTTCGGAGACGCCAATGATCTCGAAGCCTTCGGGCGCGACGGTGACGCGGTCGCCGTGGCTCATCCAGACCGGATACTTGTTGCCGACCTCCCAGAAGCCCTCGAACAGCGGGCTGGACTTCAGGATTTCCACGTCGGCGCGACCGAATTCACGGGCGTGACCGCCCTCGACGGTGCCGCCGAGCTGGGTGGCGAGCGTCTGCTGGCCATAGCAGATGCCGAGGATCGGCAGGCCGGAATCGAAGACCACCTGCGGGGCGCGCGGGCTGCCCTGGTCGAGCACCGAGGCGGGACCGCCGGAGAAGATGATCGCCTTCGGCTTCATGCGATGGAAGGCTTCTTCCGCCGATTGGAAGGGGATGATCTCGCAATAGACGCCTGCTTCGCGCACGCGCCGCCCGATGAGCTGGGTCACCTGGCTGCCGAAATCGATGATGAGAACGCTGTCGGGATTGGCTGTCTGGGTCATGGCGAGCCTTTAAAGAATATCTTTTCGCCGCGCAACGGGGGATGGCCGGATTTTCAGCCGTTGCGAGAGAGCGTCGAAGAGGCGATGGCCGCTTCCAGCCTGTCGACGGCTGCGGCGAGCTTTTCGTCGATGATGTGAAGGTATTCCGTCCAGTCGCCGATATGGGTGAGCTCGGCCTTGCCATCGGAAATGCCGCGAAGGCCGATCAGGGCGACATCAAAGGTCTGGCAAGCGCGCAACGCGCCGAAGGTTTCCATCTCCACCATGTCGGCATCGATGCCGGCATAGGCGTCACCGGAGACGACGTTCGCACCGGTCGAGAGCCGTGCGGTTGGAATGCCGGGAATGCGGATCGGCAGGGCAACCTCGGCCGGCAGGTCGAGGAAGGGCGTCGCGCCTTTCGTGAAGCCGAGCGGCGAGGCATCCATGTCGCGATAGGAGACCGAGGTCGCCTGGTAGATCTCCGTCTGCTCCAGCGTGGCGGAACCGGCCGAGCCGAGCGACACGACATAGTCGGGCAGGTCGCCATCCGCCGCCAGATGGCAGAGCGCCAGCGTCAGCTGCACGGCGGCCTCGACGGGACCGACGCCGGTTATGAGCGGCGTGATACGGGCCTTGAGATGCGGGCCGTATTCGGGATTGGCGGCCATGACGTAGAGGATGCGCTTTGCACCGACGGTCTTGAGGGCGAAACTCATTCGGTAATGTCCTCGCGGCCGCGCACCACCATCATCGTGCTGGTCATCGAGGCGATGAGCTTTGCGGGTCCATCGGAAATGGCATAGCCGCGCCCGTCGGCGACGATGATGTTGGAGCCCGGCTTGGTGATCTCGCCGCGGAACAGGAAACGATCGCCGCGCCCCGGCGACATGAGGTTCACCTTGAATTCGATGGTGAGGATGGAGGCATCCGCATCGATGACGGAATAGGCGGCATAGCCGCAGGCCGTATCGAGGGCCGCCGAAATGACGCCGGCATGGAGGAAGCCGTGCTGCTGCGTGAGCTTCTCGTCAAAGGGCAGCTCGATTTCCACGGTGCCGTGCTCGACGCGGGTGAGTTCCGCGCCGATCAGCGCCATGGCCGGCTGGCGGCCGAAACTTCCGGTAATGCGGCCGGCGAAATCCGGCGGTGGAAAGCCTGTCATGATGCCCACATTTTTGCGGGCGCGCGGCCCGGAGGAACAGGCCGACGTTTGCATGGTGCATGCTGCACTGCAAGCGGCTTTCAGTTCAGCGCGACAATTGCGCCGTTGAGCGCGGTCGCGAAGGCGACCCAGGCGAGATAGGGCAGGAAGAGCAGCGCCGCCGTGCGGTCCTGCCGCCAGGAGGCGAAGATAAAGCCTGCGACCGCCACGAGAAGGCCGAGGATGACGATCAGGGCCGAGGTTGGATCCTGAAGGCCGAAGAAGATCGGCGACCACGCGAAATTGAGCACGAGCTGGGCATACCAGAGCCGCATGGCCATGGAGCGGCGAAGCGACAGCCAGGTGCGCGCGCCGACGACGGCAATGACGACATAGAGCACGCTCCAGACCGGCGCGAACAGCCAGTTCGGCGGATTGAAGGACGGTTTGGCCAGGGACTGGTACCAGTCGCCGGGCACATTGTTGGCGCCGATCAGAAGGCCGCCGCCGAGAACGAGGATGAGGAAGGCGAGATAGACGAGGGGCTTGTTGTTCATGTGCCTGACCTAGCGCGCTTGCCGCAACCGTCCAGAGGCAATCAGGCCCGTGATTTCAGCGACGCGATATGCTGGTCCCAGGCGATATCGTTGCGGCGTCCAGCAAAATCGCCGTCATAGGAGGAGACGGCAAAACCGTGCGGCGCGCGGGCGATGCCGGCGGCATCCGGCACGCTCTCATCGCGCAGGACCCCTCCGGTCTTCGCATCGAGGACGACGAAGCGACCGCCATTCGGCGATGTCAGCCCGACGAGACCCTCGCGACGATTGACGGCGATGGCGCCGACATAGTTGGCAAGGCCGATTGTGGTGTCCTCGGGCAACGACAGGAAGGTGAGGTCCTCACCCTTGCCGAAATGGCCGACGAGCGGCGGCAGGTCGTTGCGCGGGCCTTCATACTGGCAGGCGAACCAGATGCGGCCCTTGTTGTCGAGGTCGATATGGCGGGTGGAAAGCTGGCGCAGCTTTTCCGGCAGCGCATGGCGCTCGACAAGCGCGCCGCTCGCCGCATCGATCAGGGCGAGCGAGGGCTCCATATGGTCGAGATTGAGCTTGGTGCGGCCGAAATCCGGATGGGTCTCGATGCCGCCATTGGCGGCGATCAGCAGTGTGCCGTCGTCGCTGATCGAGAGGTCGTGGGTGCCGATGCCGTAGGTCTGGTATTCGCCGAGGCGGCGATAACTGTCCCGCGCGTCGTAAAGGCCGATGACGCCACGGTTGGCGTCGAAATCGTTCTCGCTGGCGTAAAGCAGCCGGCCATCGGGTGAAAAGCAGCCATGGCCGAAGAAATGCCGGTTCTCGGCGGCGGCGATGGTGATCGGCTGCGTCTTGCCGCTGCGGTCGACGACCAGCGCGAAGGTGCCAGGGCGCCGCGCGAAGGCGACGAGGTGGCGGGTGGCGGGCGAAAAGGCCATGCCGTGGCTGCGGGCGGGCAGCGGCGTGCGCTCGATCACACTGCCGTCATCGGCAAGCACCGCAATGCCGAAGCTGCCATCAGAGGCCTTGTAACCGGAGGCGAAGACGGCGTCGGTGCGCGCCAGCGCGAAGGCGGCGCGCGGGGTGAGCCCCGCCGCCCAGGCCGCACCCGCCATGCGCAGGAAGGCGCGCCGGTCGAGAAGCGCGCTTTGGCTGCCCGGTTTGCGCATCAATCGCCGTCCGAGAAGGAGAAGCCGGAGCCGAGCCCGATCGCGCCGCCATAACCGCCGTCGAAGGCGACGATCAGCTCGCGCGTGTTGATAAGCAGGAAACCGATCTTCTGCTGCTCTTCCGGCGTGGACACCGCCTTCGCCATGTCGGGGTCGATGGTCGGGGTGATCCGGCGCAGCGACTTCAGAATGAAATCGATATTGCCGTTGACCGAGGCGATGCTGGGATCGATGAGGTCGCCCATGCCCGATTTGTCGAATAGGGTCTGAAGGCCTTCGAGATTGGCCGTAATCGACGTCCAGGTGTTTCCCGAGCGCCAGAAGACCGCCGATTTCGGCCGGGCGATGCCGCCATTGCGGTAGAACGTCTCGATGCGCTGGTCGCGCACCGCCTCCGTGCCGTGCACGAGAATGCCGAGCAGCGCCGTCATCGCCTCCTTGCCGGTGCGGAAGACGGGGTTGTCGGGGCCGGGATGCTTCCAGTCCTTCTGCACGCCGTCGGGCGCATCCCAGGCGGCGGCGAGCTGGCCGGCCGTCGTCCGGATATGGGTGGCGACGGCGGCGGCATAGCGGCAGCGGAAGGCGTTCGGTGTCTTTGCGATTGCCTCCGAGCCGGTGCCGTAAAGCGCGAATTCGATGGCGCCGAAGCCCTGGATCGCCACACTCTTGCTGCCCATGGTCGCGGCGTCGGCATCGGCCTCGTCGGCCTTCTGTAGCAGCGCCTGCACCTGCTTCAGGCCGGTGCCCTTGCGGTCGGGATAGAACAGGATGCGCTCGAAGCGGTTGTCGTCGATGACGGGGCCGATGCGCACGATCTCGATGCGGCCCCAGTCGGTGACGGCTTGGCGGAAGGCCGAATCGACCGCCTTGCGGCCATCGTCCGAGGGCGCCTTACAATAGGCTGCGGTCGTTTCGGCGAGCTTGCCGGCGGAGGCCTCGAAGGTGCGGTAGCCCGGCCGGATCACGTCATCGATGGCGCGCGTCATGATGCTGGTGACGATCTCTTCCGTCAGTTCGGGCACGGCGGGCACGCTGCCTTCCTGTGCGAAGGCTGGCAGGCTCGTCGCAAAGATGAGGGAGGCGGCAAGCAGGGGGCCGAACCGGAGGAAAGGCGGGCGCTGGGTCATCAGAGGCTCTCCAGGAAGGTCAGAAGGGCGTCGCGGTCGTGTTTTTCCAGCGCGGCGAAGCGGTCGCGTGCCTTCTGGCCCTCGCCGCCGTGCCACAGGATGGCTTCGGTGAGGGAGCGCGCGCGCCCGTCATGCAGGAAGAACGTATGGCCGTTGACGGTTTTTGTAAGGCCGATACCCCAGAGCGGCGGCGTGCGCCACTCCTGTCCGGTCGCCACCCCCACCTGTTGCCCGTCGGCAAGGCCTTCGCCCATGTCGTGCAGCAGGAAATCGGAATAGGGCCAGATGAGCTGGAAGGCCTGGGCCTTGTTGGCGGCATCGCGCCGGGTCACGAATTTCGGATGGTGACAGGAAACGCAGCCCGTCTCGTAGAACAGGCGCTTTCCCGCAAGCGTCTCGGCGAAGCTCGCCTTGCGCCGGGCCGGCACGGCGAGGTTCTCTGCATAGAAGGTCACGAGGTCCATGACCGGCGGGGGCGCCTCCGCGTCGCCGAGCCGCGTCTGCACGCCGTTGGGGCGGTCGATACAGGCGGTCTGCGCCGGCATGCAATCGCCCTGGTGCAGCGGCACTTCCGGCGTCGAGATGCCGATATCGAAGGCGAAGGCCTCCGCGCTCTGCTGGCGCACCGTGGCCGATTGCGCCTTCCAGCCGAAGCGGCCGAGTGCCTGCTTGCCCGTCCCGGGGTCGATGGCGATCGCCGCCTTGCCACTGATGCCGTCTCCATCCGCATCGTCGGGGTCGGCAAGAGCAAAAATGTCCGCCTCGTGGATGGCTTCGCTCAGGCCGAGGCCGAGCATGGGCTGCGTGACGCGCGGTGAGAGCGTCGTCGTCGCATCGAGGTCGCCGTAGGCGAGGTCCGCGACGGAATAGGTCGGGCGGCGCAGCTGGACGACCTCGCCGCCGGCCAGCGTCACGGGCTGTTCCGTATAGGCGATGACCATGCGGCCTTCGGCCTTGAGGCCGGGAATGGCCTGGTCCTGCAACTGCCGGCCATAGATCGGATCGGGCAGGCTCATTGCTTGGAAGCTCTTCAGCGCAGCCTCCTCCTCGGGCGTCTTTGCCGGGCGGGCAAGGCGCAGGAACATCGAGGTGGCGTCCGCCGTGTTGTCCTCCGGCGGATGACCGCGACCGTCCTTGATGTGGCAGGATTGGCAGGAGCGGGCATTGTAGAGCGGTCCGAGACCATCGGAAGCCTGCGTGGAGGAGGGCGAGGAGACCCAGAGTTTCTGGAACAGCGCATTGCCGAGCTTGAAGGTCTCGCGCTCCTCGAAGGTGATGTTTTCGGAGAAGTGGGAGAAGCTGTTGCGGTCGATTTTCGCAAGCGAGGTCGTAGCACCCGCGGACATGGCCTCGTAGGGCTCGGCCTTGGAGAAATCCGTCGTCAGGGCCGTGACGGCCTGAACGCGCTCCAGGTCTTTTTCGAAAAGGTCTTCGAAAAGGTCATCGCGGCCACGGTGCTGCGAATGCGCGCTTCCCAGAACGAAAACGCCTGCCGCGACGGTGAACGCGGCGGAAACCGCGAGCAGGCGACGGGCAGGGCGTTTTGTCATGCGGGGAAATCGGGCCGCCATCCGCAGGGAAGCGACCCGCCTTCTTTCTATTGGAAGACAGCCGTAGGATTATCCAGGCTGTCGGAGCCTTCAAGCTCGATTTTGCCGAGATCCAGTGTCCCGATGACGCGTTCGATCGTCTTGGTCTGGTCGATCAGGCTGTCGATGGCGGTCTGGACGACCTTGTTGCCGGCCTCGTTGCCTTCGCCGATCATCTGGTCATAGGCTTCGCCGCCGTCGGCACGGTCCTTGAGCGCCTGGAAGGCGGCGTGGCTCGCGTCGAGCTTGGCTTTCATCTCCGTGTCGAGTGCGGCGTCCTTTTCCGCGACGAACTCGGAGAGTGACGGGCCGGTCAGCTTGGAACCGTCAGGGCGGGTATATTCGCCCGTATAGACGGTCTGGATGCCGGCGACGTCGTAGTAATGCGAGTTGTGCGTGTTGTCGGAGAAGCAATCCTGCTCTTCTTCCGGATCATGCAGAAGCAGGCCGAGCTTCATGCGCTCGCCGGCAAGCTCGCCGTAGGAGAGCGAGCCCATGCCGGTCAGCATGGCGGTGATGCCGGCCTTCGGATCGGCTGTTACGTTCTTGGTGGCGTCGCCATCGGCGGCCCAGGCCTTCACCATCTCTTCGAGATCGGTGACGAGGAGCGAGGTCGCGGCCTTCAGATAGGCGGCGCGGCGGTCGCAATTGCCGTTGGTGCACTTGTCCTTGTCGTAGTCCGTCACCGGGCGGTTGCCCGCACCCGGGCCGGTGCCGTTCAGGTCCTGGCCCCAGAGCAGGAATTCGATGGCGTGGTAGCCGGTCGCAACGTTCGCGTCGACTTCGCCGGCTTCGTGCAACTCCTGCAGAACGGCGGGTGTGATCGTCGTCGCGTCGATCGTCTTGCCGGCGATCTCCAGCTTCGGATTGGCGATGACATTGCCGACGAACAGCGCGTTCTCGTCGCTTTCCGTGCCGTAGTTCGCGTCGACATAATCGATTAGGCCTTCGTCGAGCGGCCAGGCGTTCACCTTGCCTTCCCAATCGTCGACGATCGGATTGCCGAAGCGGTAGGCTTCCGTCTGCTGGTAGGACACGCGCGCCTTCAGCCAGGCTTCGCGCGCCGCCTTCAGCGTCTCGTCGCTCGGTTTGGCGATGAGGGCATCGACCGCCGCATCAAGAGCCTTCGCCGCATCGCGTGTGTCGGTAAATTTGGCATGGCCGATTTCGGCATAGTGCTTGACGATCGCAGCCGGGTCGGCCGCCGCATGGGCCGAGCCGATGGCAAGGCTCGACGTCGCGGCAGCAAGCACGAAAGCGGCCGCGCGAAGGAAGGAAGTGGTCATGACGTCTCCTGGTGTCCTGTTTGTCGTGTCCCCCCGACACCGGGCATCGCAAGAAAAGCGACCGACCGGATGAGCCGGCATGAAGCCGGGCCGGGTTTATTCAGGCCTTGGTGTCATGGACCAAATAAAAACTGGTGTCAAAGTGTATAGTTTAGAACGATTTCAAGGTATTTCCCGTCGCTTGACGGATCACAAAGCATCAAGCCTTGCGACCCATCGCACAGAAGAAGAAACCGTCCGTATCGGTCGAGGCCGGGGTCAGCGTCACGGTTTTCCCGTCGCGTGAGCGGGGCTGCGGTTTTCCGCTGCCGAAGAGGCTTTGCCAGGTGTCCGCTGCCGAGAGGATTTCGAAGTCGGGATTGGCCTGGCAGAAGCCGTGAACCTGCTCCTCGTTTTCCTGCGGCAGGATCGAACAGGTGACATAGAGCAGGAAGCCGCCGGGCCGCACGAAGGCGCTGGCATTGGCCAGCGCTTCCTGCTGCTGGCTGATGCGTTCTTCCAGGTTCTTCTCGGTGAGGCGCCATTTCGTGTCGGGACGGCGGCGCCAGGTGCCGGTGCCGGTGCAGGGCGCATCGACCAGCACGCGGTCGAAACGGCCCTTGAGGGGCGCCAGGCTCGACAGGCCTTCATGGACCTGCACATTGCGCGTGCCGGCACGCTTCAGCCGCTCGATGATCGGGGCGAGGCGCTTGCGGTCGGTGTCGTAGGCGTGCACCTGGCCCTTGTTGTTCATGGCGGCCGCCATGGCGAGCGTCTTGCCACCGCCGCCCGCGCAGAAATCGAGCACCTGCTCGCCCTCCTGCGGCACGACGAGATCGGCGACGATCTGCGATCCCTCGTCCTGCACCTCGAACCAGCCCTTCCGGAAGGCAAGATCGGCGGTGACATTGGGAAGGCGAGACGGGCCTTCGCCGGCGGGAATGCGGATGCCCTGGCGGGCGATCGTGGAGGCGACGGCGGCGTTGCGCTCCAGCGCCTTCAGCACCTTGTCGCGGCTCGCCTTGAGTGTGTTGGCGCGCAGGTCCAGCGTCGGCCGGTCGGCAAGCGCCTTGGCTTCCGCCAGCCAGTCGTCCGAAAAGTTCGCCTCGAAGGCCGGCTGGATCCAGTCCGGGATGTCGCCCTGCACATGCGGGGCGGCATCGTCGAGATTGCGGGCGCGGAATGCGGCGAGCCTGTCTTCCGAGGGGGGCTCCGGCGCGAAGCGATCGCCGTCGAATTCGGCGGCGAGGGCCTCGGGCGAAAGGCCCCATTGGCGCAAGAGCACGGCGTAGCCGAGGGCCGTCGGGCTGTCGTCGTCCATGAGGAAGGCGTGCGACAGTTTCATGCGCAGCGCGTCATAGACGATGTTGCCGATGGCGGCACGGTCGCCGGAGCCGGCGAACCGATGGGCGAGGCCCCAGTCCTTGAGCGCATCGGCGACCGGGCGCCGCCGCGTCTCGATATCCGAGAGAACCTCGATGGCTCCCGAGAGCCGCCCACCCAATCGCATCCGTTTACTCCGTTTTGCGTCGTGGTAGCGGCGGAACGCGCCGAGAGCAAGCCGGCGCCGTCAGATTTGGGGCTGGATCAGCCGATGACCTCGTAACAGATCTTGGCGTGGCCGGCGCCGATCATGCCGATATTGGATGCGGCAGCCTTGGAGAGATCGAGCACGCGACCGCGAATGAACGGACCGCGATCGTTGATGCGCACCACGACGCTGCGGCCGTTGTTGGAATTGGTGACCTTCAGCTTGGTGCCGAAGCGCAGGCTGCGATGGGCGGCCGTCATCAGGTTGGGGTTCATGCGCTCGCCGGAAGCGGTGCGCGAGTGCAGCGCATACCAGGAGGCGCGGCCACAACCGGCTGCCTGGGCATCGGAGAAGGAAACGAAGGAAGAGGAAGCGGCGACGAGAGAAGCGAGCGCGAGGCTGGAGAACTTTGACAGCATGTATCGTGTGACCCTTACGGCGAGTTGTGGAAATCCCCTTTGATTGATCGCCCTATGAGGAAGCAAAAATGGCAAAAACGTGCCTCAACCGGCCACACTTGCTGTCGAAGTGCTGCCGGATATACAGTCCATCGCCCACGATGGATTTTTAATCTTCGTTAATGGGGCCGGAAAGAGTCTTGCGAATCAGTCACTAAACTCATTCGACTTGTCGCGTGGAATGCTCGTGCAACATTTCCGCAAATTTTCGGAAAAAACTTTCAATATTAGCAATTCCTACGCATGAATTCGGCGGCAAAAATAGGGCAGATAAATTTATGGTTGTGCAAAATCGCAAAAGCGCTCCCTGCCGGCCGCAGCCCGCTAGCTCCGCCAGCGCCCGGAAGCCTTGAGCTCGGCGAGCGATTGGCGGTAGTTCGGGAAGCGGAATTCGAACCCGGCAGCCTTGAGCTTGGCGTTCGAAACGCGCTTGTTCTCCCCGTAGAAAGACCGCGCCATGGGAGAAAGTTCCGCCCTCTCGAAAGGAATATCGGGCGGGATCGGCAGATCCATCAGGCGGGCGGCTTCGGCCACCACGTCCTGCGGCGGGCCGGGCTCGTCGTCGGTGATGTTCCAGACGCCGCCGAGGTGCTTCTCCGACAGGAAGAGCGCGGAGCCGCCGATGTCCTCGACGCGGATGCGGTTGAACACCTGATCCTTCTTGATCAGGCGGCGGGCGCTGCCCTCTTCCACGTTGCGAAGCGCATTGCGGCCCGGCCCGTAGATGCCGGCAAGCCGCAACACGGCGACGGGGATGCCTGAGGCCGCGCCGAAGGCCAGCCAATGGTTCTCCGCATCGACGCGCTCGACGGAGCGGGCGGAGACCGGGTTCAGCGCCGTCTCCTCGCCCACCCAAGCGCCCTTATGATCGCCATAGACGCCGACGGTGGAGAGATAGCCGGCCCATTCGAGCCGTGGCATCAAGGAGGAGAGGGCCGGGCTGCCGGCGCGAAACAGCGGATCGCCGTCCTTGCCCGGTGCGATGGACTGTACGACATGGGTGGCGCGCGCCATTTCGGCAGCGAGACTTTCCGAAATCGTGCTGCCGTCAAAGACGATAGGCGTGATGCCGAGGGCGCGCAGGCCTTCGGTTTTCTCTGCGGAGCGCGTGGTGCCCGAAACGGTAAAGCCCCCTGCCTTGAAAACCTCACCGATGGCCTTGCCGGAAAAACCGGCACCAAGGATCAGGAGGTGTTTCGTCATGGGGTGGCCCTCGCTCTCTTATATTCCGCGCGCACATCCGCGTCCGCGTCGTCAGCCCTTCCTGCCGCAAATTTCGCGAATTCGGAAGCGTCCATCAGCCGGAAAAGCGCCCATGCGGCCATGCCACGCACCACGGGGGATGCATCGTCGGCAAGATGGACGCATTGGGCGATCAGGCTGCGGTCGCCGGAATTGCCGGCAGCGATCAGGACGTTGCGCACGAAGCGGTCGCGGCCGATGCGCTTGACCGGCGAGCCGGAGAAATGCGTGCGAAAGCCGGGATCGTCGAAGGTCAAGAGATCAGCGAGCTTGGGCGCCTTCAGATCGTCGCGCGCGACGAGCTTTATTTCGGAGGCGCTGGCGGCGAATTTGTTCCAAGGGCAGGCGGCGAGGCAATCGTCGCAGCCATAGATGCGGTTGCCGATTTTTTCGCGGATATCGGGATCGATCGTGCCCTTGTGCTCGATGGTCAGATAGGAGATGCAGCGCCGCGCATCGATCTTGTAGGGCGCGGGGAAGGCGTCGGTCGGGCAGGCGTCGAGACAGGCGCGGCAGGAGCCGCAATGGTCGCGCTCCGGCTCATCCTTATAGAGATCGGCGGTGGTGAACAGGCTGCCGAGAAAGAGCCAGGAACCGTGCGTGCGGCTGACGAGATTGGTGTGCTTGCCCTGCCAGCCCAGCCCGGCGGCGGCGGCGAGCGGCTTTTCCATGACAGGCGCGGTGTCGACGAAGACCTTAACGTCGGCGCCGCCGCGCGCGGCAAAGCGGGTGGCGACCTCTTTCAGCCGGCCCTTGATGATGTCGTGATAGTCGCGGTTCTGCGCATAGACGGAGATCGCCGCCCGGTCCGGCTTTTCGAGCACGTCGCGCGGATCGTGTTCGGGACCGTAATTCATGCCGAAGAGAACAACGGAGCGCACATCGCCCCACAGCACGCGCGGATCGGCGCGGCGCGCTTGCGTTTCCGCCATCCACTCCATCGTGCCGTGGTAGCCGGCGGAGAGAAAATCGGCGAGCCGGGTTGGGGCCTGGGGAATGGAGTCAGGCCCGGTGACGCGACAAAGATCGAAACCCTTGTCGGCCGCCTCCGCCTTGATGAAATCGGTCAGGCGACGGCGCATCTTCTCGTCGCCCGACATCCTTTCGTCCTTAGAAATCGAGGTCCGCGTAATGCGAGACCGGGGTAACGCCGCGCACGCGCTCGGCGAGCAGCGGACGGAAGGACGGGCGGGACTTCAGCCGCTGGTACCAGTCCTTCGCCTGCGGCGCGTCCGCCCAGTTGATCTCGCCCATATAGTCGAGCACCGAGAGAGAGGCGGCGGCGGCGAGGTCGGCGTAGGAAAGCCGATCGCCGGCCAGATAGGTGCGCGAACCGGCAAGCCACGAGAGATACTTCATGTGCTGGCGGATATTGGCGCGCGAATTGCGCAGGATCTTGCTGTCCGGCGGCCCGCCGCCCTGGTCTGCGGTCATCTGCAGCTTGAAGATCCGCTCGCGCACCAGCGGGCGGGTCACGTCCTGCTCCATCTTCTGCAGGAACCATTCCGTCAGGCGGCGGATTTCGGCGCGCTGGAAAGGATCCTCCGCCAGAAGGCGGCGGTCGCGCTTCAGGACGCCATGCGTTTCGTCGAGATATTCGGAGATGATGCTGGCGCCGCACAGCGCGCGCATGCTGTCATCGACATAGACGGGCAGCGTGCCGGCCGGGTTCAGCGCGAGGAAATCGCGCCGGTTTTCCCAGGGCTGCTCCTCGGCAAGCTCCGTCTGGAACCCGTATTCCGACAGGATGAGCCGGACGAAGCGGGAGGCGGCGGACATCGGGTGATGATAGAGTGTAGGCATTCGGGCTGCTTTGCTGGTCTTGCGGAAGGAGCTTTGCCGGGCCTGTCGCTTCGTGGGCGGTGATTTGGTCGCGGCTGATTTGACGAACCTATAGAAATTTGGTGGTACAAACACAAGCGAATCGGGCTTTTTGCCGTACGCCTGCTTCGTATCATGCCTTCCTTTCCCAATTCCCAAGGAACCTTCATGGCAGACCAATCCATCGTCAGCGCCCTCATTCTCGGCCTTATCGAGGGCCTGACCGAATTCATCCCGGTGTCTTCCACCGCCCATGTCGTGCTGGCGCAGCATTTTCTCGGCTTCAAGTCGCCGGGCAACGCCTTCGCGGTGCTGATCCAGCTGGGGGCTATCCTCGCCATCCTCTCGGTCTATTTCTCCAAGCTCCTCGGCATCGCGCTTTCGCTGCCGTCGAGCCCGCAATCGCGCCGCTTCGTGCTTTCCATCCTTCTTGCCTTCCTGCCGGCCGCCATCATCGGCGCGCTTGCGCATGATTTCATCAAGACGGTGCTGTTCGAAACGCCGATACTGATCTGTATCGTCCTCATCATCGGCGGCGTCATTCTCTATGTGGTGGACCGCTTGCCGCTCACGCCGCGCTATACGGATGTCATGCAGTATCCGCCGTCGCTTGCGCTCAAGATCGGCCTTTGCCAGTGCCTGGCCATGATCCCCGGCACCTCGCGTTCGGGCGCAACCATTGCCGGCGCCCTGCTGATGGGCACCGACAAGCGGTCTGCGGCGGAATTCTCGTTCTTCTTGGCGATGCCCACCATGGTCGGCGCCTTCGCGCTTGATCTCTACAAGAACCGCGATGCGCTCTCGTCGGACGATCTCGTGGTCATCGGCGTCGGCTTCATCGCCGCCTTCGTGGCAGGCCTCTTCGTCGTGCGCTCGCTGCTCGACTTCGTGTCGCGCCGCGGCTTCACGCTGTTCGCCGTCTGGCGCATCATCGTGGGCACGCTGGGCCTGATCGCCCTGATGATCTGGGGTTGAAAGACCGGCTTCGGCCGGTCTCTTCAGGCTGGCCGAAGCTTACTTGACCGAAGCGGTCGTGCACGGATCGACGCCGTAAGCCGGCGAGCAGCCGTGCTTGCTGGCGGAGACCGTCGAGGGCGCGGCAAAGGATCCGGCCACGATGATCAGAGCCGAAAATCCGAAGAAGATTGCAATTGCCTTGCCCATGGGCGGATAAGCCTCTCGAAGTCCTGAAAAACGCCGCTCTCTGCCTCTCCAGCAAGACGCGACGGGGGCGGTGTTATTCGCTGGCCCGACGACAAGCAATAACGCGACATGTTGAATCGTGGGTAAATGCCGCAACGCTTTTTTTAACCGCTGCATAAGTGCAACAGCTTGGCCAAAGCGCTTTCGAAAAAACGAAACGGCCGCCGATGGGGGGAAGCCCCGCGGCGGCCGTTTTCAAATCCGTAAAGCGGCTCAGGCGGTCCTGTCGACCTTCGTGAACTGGCCCTGCGTGCGGTAGCGCACGAGATAGCTCGGCAGGATCGCTTCGGCGAGAACCGGCTCGATGCCCATGGCTTCCAGCGTGCGGCCTTCGCTCTTGGCAGCGTCGGAAACGATGTTGTCGGCGCGCAGCAGCGTCACCTGATCCGACGTAAGCGGCGGCTTGACGAAGGGGATGAGCGAGGCGATGGAGCCGATCAGCGAGGCGATGCCGAAGGGCAGCGAGACGAGCGGGTTCTTGCGGTCGGTCACGCGCAGCATCAGTTCGAGACACTGGCGGAAGCTCAGGACTTCGGGGCCGCCGAGTTCATAGATGCGGCCGCGTTCGATTACGCCGTCCACCGAGCGGGCGACGGCTTCGGCGACGTCGGCGACATAGACGGGCTGGAACTTGGTGTTGCCGCCGCCGATCAGCGGCAGGACGGGCGCATAGCGCGCCATGGTGGCGAACTTGTTGAAGAAGCCGTCTTCCGGACCAAACACGATGGAGGGGCGCAGGATCACGGCATCCGGCACGGTGCGCAGCACGGCCGCTTCGCCGCGCGCCTTGGTGCGGGCATAGCTGGAGCCGGAGTTCTCGTCGGCGCCGATGGCCGAGATATGGGTAAGCTTCGCACCAACGGCGCGGGCGGCTTCCGCCACGGCGCGGGCGCCAAAATCCTGCACGGCATCGAAAGTGTTGCGGCCGGTCTCGAACAGCACGCCGACGCAGTTGATGACATGGTCGGAGCCTTCGACGGCGCGATCGACCGACTGGCGGTAGCGCAGGTTCGCCTGGACGAAGGAGATCTGGCCGACGCCGCCGATCGGCTGCAGGAAGCCCGCGAGATCGGGACGGCGCACGGCGACGCGGATGCGGTAGCCGCGGCGTGCCAAGGCGCGCACCACATGACGCCCGACGAAGCCCGAGCCGCCGAAGACGGTGACGAGCGGCGGAAGGTTGGACAAGGTCATAGGGCTGCTCCTGAAGAATAGGATAGGTGGGTAGCGCCTACATAGCCCAAACAACCGGCAAGGTGAAGCGCGGCGAAGCGTCTGTTTTGCCGGTTTTGCAAGTGCTTGGCGGCCGGAGTTTACAAACCCTCGACGACCACCATTTCCGCATCCGCCACTTCCTGGCGGATGGCGGCGGCGATCTGGTATTCCGGCGAGTTGTAACAGTCGACGGCGGCCTGTAGCGAGGGAAACTCGATGATCACGTTGCGGGCGCGCACGCGGCCTTCCAGCTGCGCATAGGCGCCGCCGCGGGCGACGAAGTTCGCGCCGTATTTCTCGAAGGCCGGCTTGGCGGCGGCGACATAGTCCTTGTAGCGCTCGGGGTCGCGCACATCGACCTGTGCAATCCAGTAGCCCTTCGGCATGGTGTTCTCTCCCTCTGGTTATGCTTGAAGCGCGCCGTCCATCTCGGCGAGGATCGCTTTGGCGGCGGCGAGCGGGTCGTCGGCCTTGACGATGGGGCGGGCGACGACGAGGTGGCTGGAGCCGGCCTTCAGCGCATCGGCCGGCGTCATCACGCGCTTCTGGTCGCCGAGCTCGGCGCCGGCGGGGCGGATGCCGGGGGTGACGATCGCCATGTCAGGCCCGACGATTTTTCGCACGGCCTTGGCTTCTTCGGCGGAACAGACCACGCCGCCCATGCCGGCGATGCGTGCCTGTTCGGCGCGGCGCAGCACCAGCGTGTGCGGGTCATATTCGTAGCCGGCGTCGATGACGTCCTTGGCATCCATGGAGGTGAGCACGGTCACGCCGAGCAGGCAGAGATCGGAGCCCTTGGCGGCGGAGACGGCGGCGGCCATGGCCTTGGGATAGGCGTGCAGGGTGAGCATGGACATGCCCATCTTGACGATGTTCTCGACGCCCTTCGCCACCGTGTTGTCGATGTCGAGCAGCTTCATGTCGAGGAAGACCTTCTTGCCGTCTTTGGCGAGGTCGCGGGCGAATTCCAGGCCGCCAGCAAAGACCAGCTGGTAGCCGATCTTGTAGAAGAGGACGGTGCTGCCCAGCGTCCGGACCACCTTTTCCGCCTCCGCGATGGTCGGTACATCGAGGCCAACGATCAGGCGGTCGCGCGCGGACATGGTCAAAACCCTTTCCAAGATTCCATTGCCGTCCAGTCGCATGTGACGGCGCGGTCCGCAAGCCGGAATGCAAAAAGATTGCCGCCGCCGGCCGGCTGGTCGCCGTCGCGGGCAATCGGCTTGCCCATGAGACGACACTTCAGCAGCGTGCCGACGCCGCCATGGCCGACGAAGGCAATGGGTGTTTTAGGATCATGGCCGGTCAGCACCCGCTCAACCGCCGCGACGATGCGCGCCTGCGCATCCGCTGCCCGCTCCCAACCTTTGAAGCTTTCCTGCGGATGCGCGAAAAACCAGTTGGCGGCGTCTTCGAAGGCATCGGGCGGCAGGAAGCCGGTGGCGGAACGGTCGTTCTCACCCATAGCGTGATCGGTTTCGACCGGGAGCCGTCCGGCGGAGAGGATTTCGGCCGTCTCGATCGCCTTGCGCTCGGTGCTTGCCGAAAAGCGGCCGATTTCCTTCGCCCAGTCCGAGGATGCGGCGAACAAAGCCCGTTCGCGGCCGCGCTCGGAAAGCCCCCAGTCAGGCACCGGCACGGCCGGGTCGATCTGGACCTGCGGATGAGTGATGTAGAGGGCGTACATGGCCGAACCTCAATGGGTACGGCGGTAGGTCCAGAGCTGTGCCGGCGGGATGTTGCGCACGACGAAGTCGAGATGGGTGATCTGGTAGCGGTCCGGCATGGCGACGACTGGCGAGAGCGGACCATAGGAGATCTGCACGATCGGCCGCCCGACGGGAATGCGCGACAGCAGGTCTTCGATCAGCGACACGCGCTTGTGCATCGGGAAGTTCAGGAGCGGCACGGCGGAGATGACGCTGTCGAAGGTCGCGCCGCTGAGATCGCCGAGCGTCTTGTCGAGATCGAAGGCATCGCCGTTGATGAAATTGACGCCATCGAAGCGGGCGACGAGGTGATTGTAGAAATCCGTCGAGAATTCGATGGAGGTCAGCTTTTCCGGGGCAAGGCCGGTTTCCAAGATCGCCTTGGTGATGACGCCGGTGCCGGGACCCAGTTCCAGGACGGGAAGGCCGGATTTCACATCGACGACGCTCGCCATGCGGCGCGCGGTGACGGAGGAGGTGGGAATGATCGAGCCGACGGCCCGCGTGTTGTTCATCCAGCCCTTGAAGAAACGGATTTCGTCGCCGAACTTCTTGCCGAGCCGTTCCTTGACCTTCACGCGCAACGTCATGCCATCCCCCTTCATGGTGCACTCTTGGCCGGCGTCAGGATTCATTCCCATCCGCGTCGTCGGCCATGGCGAATATGTGACGCGGTTTGCGTCAAAAACAAGTCTGATTGCGTCGCCGCCTGCAAGTTTCCCCGACATGCGAAAGCGCCTGCTAAAAAAAGAACCCGCCGACGGCCGGCGGGTTCCAGATCGGTTTCCCAATGCCGCGCGGCGGTCCTAAACGCGCATCGGCATGAGCACGTAGAGCGCGTCGTCGCCGGCAAGGTCGCGCACCAGCGTCGGCGAACCCGGATCGGCGAGCATGAAGACGGCTTCGGAACCTGAAAGCTGCGACGTGATGTCGAGCAGGTATTTCGCGTTGAAGCCGATTTCCAGGGGATCGTTGTCGTAGCCGACGGCCAGTTCTTCCGTCGCACTACCCGAATCCGGGTTGTTGACCGTCAGCGTCAGCTGGCCGTCGCCAAGCGCCAGCTTCACGGCGCGGCCGCGCTCGGAGGAAATGGTGGAGACGCGGTCGACGGCCTGCGCGAAGGACTGGCAGTCGATCTTCAGTTCCTTGTCGTTGTTCGTCGGGATCACGCGCTGGTAATCCGGGAAGGTGCCGTCGATCAGCTTGGAGGTGAGCACGATCGAGCCGATCGTGAAGCGGATTTTTGCGTCGGAGACTTCGACCGTCACCGTCAGGTCGGGATTGTCGACCAGCTTCTGGAGTTCGCCGACCGTCTTGCGCGGAATGATGATGCCCGGCATGCCCTCGGAACCCGAGGGGGCCTCGACATCGGCGCGGGCAAGGCGGTGGCCGTCGGTTGCGACGGCGCGCAGCTTCAGCTGGCCGGCGCTTTCGATCGTGTGGATGAAGATGCCGTTGAGGTAGTAGCGGGTCTCTTCGGTGGAGATCGCAAACTGCGTGCGATCGATCAGCATCTTGAGGTCCTTCGCCTTGAGGCGGAACGTGTGCGAGAAGCTGCCGGCGGTGAGATCGGGGAAGTCCGACTGCGGCAGGCATTGCAGCGAGAATTTGGAGCGGCCGGAGGCGACCGTCATCGAGGCGCCGTCGGCGCTGGTGGCGAGCAGCACTTCCGACCCGTCGGAGAGTTTTCGCACGATGTCGTAAAGCAGATGGGCGGGAACGGTCGTGGCACCGGCCTGCTCGACCTGGGCGGGCGTCGCCTCGGTGATTTCGAGGTCGAGGTCTGTCGCCTTCATATCGAGGCTCGCACCATCGGAGCGCAAGAGCACGTTCGAGAGGATCGGGATCGTGTTGCGCCGCTCCACCACGCGGTGAACGTGGTTCAACGACTTCAGAAGATTGGACCGCTCGAGAGTAATGCGCATGAACTGTACCGCTTTCGACCGCTGGCACGCCGGAAACCGGCGCGGCATTGCCTTGAAACTCCGGCGAGGCCGGAAAGATGGGACGGGCAAAATGGCAGAATTTCCCGCCTCATTGCAAGTGCTAACGGCGCGGGACACGCGATAGTCAACCGTCGTCTCTTGCGAGGCCATCGGCGCTCGCCCATAAGGGGAGAAATACGCGGCCATCCAAACGGCCGGAAAGGGCCGGCGGAAGGAATGGCAATGCGGGATGAAACGGTGGCAGGCGGCACGGGCGAGGGCGGCAAGACATTCCGCCTGCACAACGCCGTCATCCCCGCCCGGCCGCTGGAGCCAGCGCTCTATCTCGTCGCCACCCCTATCGGCAATCTCGCCGACATCACGTTGCGGGCACTCGAAACGCTGGCCGGTGCCGATGTGCTGGCCTGCGAGGACACGCGCGTCACCCGCGTGTTGCTCGACCGCTACGGCATCGTCAACCGCCCCTATGCCTATCATGAGCACAATGCCGACGAGGCCGGCCCGCGCCTGATCGCGGCACTTGAGGCCGGAAAATCCGTGGCGCTGGTGTCCGATGCCGGCACGCCGCTCGTCTCCGATCCGGGCTATCGCCTCGCGCTGCTCGCCATCGCGGCCGGCCATCGTGTCGTGCCGATCCCCGGCGCCTCCGCGCCGCTGGCCGCACTCGTCGGCTCCGGCCTGCCGAACGACGCCTTCTTCTTCGCCGGCTTCCTTCCGACCAAGGACAAGGCGAAGCGCGACCGTCTCGCCGAACTGGCAAACGTGCCCGCAACGCTGCTGTTCTTCGAATCGCCGCACCGCATCGCCGCGACGGTTGCCGCCGCCGCCGATGTACTGGGCGGGGAGCGGGCGGCGTGCGTTAGCCGCGAGCTGACGAAAACCTTCGAGGAGTTCCGTCGCGGCACGCTCGGCGAACTCGCCACCCATTATGGCGACGGCCACACCGTCAAGGGCGAGATCGTCTTCGTCATCGGCCCGCCCGGCCAGGCGGCGGCCCCCGAGGCCGAGGATGTCGACCGCCTGCTGACGGCTCTGGTGAAAGACATGTCGGCCGGCAAGGCGGCGACGGAAGCCGCACGCCAGACAGGCCTGCCGCGCCGCGACCTCTACCAGCGTCTCATCGATCTCAAGGGTGGCGATGCGCAATAAGGCGGCAGACCCCGATAGGCTGAAAGCCTTCCGCCGGGGGCACGTCTCCGAATATATCGCCGCGTTCTATCTCTTCGCCAAAGGTTACCGCATCCGCGCCATCCGCTACCGCACGAAGCTCGGCGAGATCGACATCATCGCCCGGCGCGGCGATCTCGTCGTCTGCGTCGAGGTCAAGGCGCGCCGCGATGTCGACAGTGCCGTCTTCGCTGTCAGCGGAACCGCCCAGCACCGCATCCGCGCGGCAAGCGACATCTGGCTCTCCCGCCAGCCGGACGCCCACCGTCTCTCGTTACGATATGATATCGTTGCGGTCTTGCCCTGGCGGCTTCCAAAACACTTTGTGGAGGCGTTTTGATCAAAAGGAAGATGTAACGAAACTGACATGAAAGCGTAACGCGCCTGTCACGGTCGCTGCTTAGTGCACGCCTCACACCAAGTCCGGTGAAGAGGAGCTCCCATGTTCAAGCCGCTTTCCCTCGCAGGTTTCGCACTCGCTTTTTCCGCCACGGCATCGATGGCCGCCACCAACATCACCTGGTGGCACGGCATGGCCGGCCGCAACGGCGAAGTCATCAACGAAGTTGCCAAGAAGTTCAACGAGGCCCAGTCGGCCTGCGCGATCACGCCGGTTTCCAAGGGCACCTATGAAGAGGCGCTTGCTTCAGGCATCGCAGCGTTCCGCGCCGGCGAGCAGCCGAACATCCTGCAGGTCTTCGACGCCGGTGCGGCGACGATCATCAATGCGCCGGGCGCCGTCATTCCGGCCGAAGACCTGATCACCAAGGCTGGCTACACCTTCGACCGCGAAGCCTTCATCGAAGGCGTGCGCTACTTCTACGCCGCCCCGGATGGCAAGTTCGTTGGCATGCCGTTTAACTCCTCGGCGCCGATCATGTATGTCAACACCGAAGCCCTCGAAAAGGCTGGCGTCGAAGCGCCGAAGACCTGGGAAGACTTCGAGAAGATCGCCCCGAAGCTCAAGGAGGCCGGCTACCTGCCGCTCGTCCAGTCGCAGCTGACCTGGCAGTTCACCGAAAACTTCTTCTCGCGCCACAACATCCAGTTCGCGACGAACAACAACGGTTACGACTCGGTCGTCGACACCAAGATCAACATGACGGACCCGAACCTCGTCATGATGTTCACCAAGCTCAAGGCCTGGGCCGATGAAGGTTACTTCGGCTATTACGGCGCCGGCTGGAATGACAACCAGAAGCTCTT
>NZ_JBLZPH010000008.1:0-65438 GCF_049199205.1 Shinella sp. M31
ATTTCACGGGCAAGCTTGGAGAACATTTTCGACCGCACGGAATCCTGTTTTCCCTTGCGGTGCATGATATTCTTGAACTGTGAATGGCCAGCCATGGCACCCCTGTCTCGATTTTGGCGCCCCATTGCGGGTCGCCGTTCACTTCATGGGGCCTGCGAGCGCGGGAACGCACCAGCCTGCTGCCCCGATTTTTGGAATGCCGCCTTATAATTTCATTGTCGCGCGGCGTCCAGCACCTTCAATCGGCGCGAATGCGGGCACGGCTGAGCAGGAAGGAATGGCCGTCGTCGCTCTCGCAGGTCAGCCCCGTGCGTTCCGAATGGCAGGTGAAGGGCCCGGCCGACCACGTCTCGCCATAGTCGACGGTCCGGTCGCCGCCGCAGCAGCCCTGGTCGCCGACATTGGACAGGATCACCGCCTTGCCGCTGCGCCCCAACGTCGCGCGAACATATTTCGGCTCCATGCGATCGCAGGAAAGTTCCGGCCCGCCGTCGGCCGGCTGGTAGACGGCGGTGCCGCCTTCCGGAATATAGATGCAGGCGATGTTGCCCGAGGGCATGACGAAGGTCTGCGCGACGCCGAGCGTGCGCACGGGCGCCTTTTCGACGGGCTGCGTTTCCGCCTGGCTCGGCTTTCCCTTGTCGGCACCGGGCCCGCCGGGCGTCGGCGCGCTGGCCGCGAAGGCGGCAGCGGCGGAAAGCAGGACGGCGCAGGCGGCAACGGAAAAACGCATCGAAATCTCCGGATCAGACATGCCGACAATAGAAACCGGCGACCACTTCGGCAAGGGACGAGGGACCGATGCAGCAGCGGTCACGACCGGTCGGGCGCTTTTGCTGGAACCTTGTTTGCGCCCTCACGTTCCCTGTCCTCAACTCCAACGCTTGAGAGGAATAGCCATGTCCAATCTCACCCGTGCCCGTGAAAATCCCAAGGAACAGCTTTTCGACGAGATCGACCGCATTCATGCCGGCATGCTCGGCATCGAGGGCAGCCACATGCATATGCAGCCGATGGCGCCGCAGCTCGACCGGCAGACCGCGACCATCTGGTTCTTCACCAAGACGGATGCCGATATCGTCGATGCCGTGGTGCCGGGCGCCCGCGCGCATTTCTGCGTCGTCGGAAAGGATCATGACTACCACGCCTGCATCGCCGGCCGCATCATGGTGCGCAAGGATCCCGCGAAGATCGACGAATACTGGAGCTCGGTCGTCGAGGCCTGGTTCGACCACGGCAAGGACGATCCGAAGCTGACCATGCTGGCGCTTGAGATCGAGGACGCCGAAATCTGGGCCTCGACCGGCAGCAAGCTGAAATTCGGTTGGGAGATCGCCAAGGCGAACTTCAACCCTGAAGAGGAACCGGATGTCGGCGTAAAGACGCATATCACCCTGAGCGGCGGCTCCGCCGATCATCTGCGTCATATGGTCTGATCTGGAAGACTAGCGCCAAAATTCCGGCAGGGCCTCCGCCAGACGCGGGCCGAGCCGGAGCGGCGCGACCTTCTCGGCAAGCCCCGTGCGGTCGGAAATCTCAACCGCAAGGCCGCAGATCGTCGCCGGACCGGAGGCCGCTTCGAAGCGGCCTTTCGGCATTTTCGAGATGAAGCGGTTGAGCGGCTCTTCCTTGTCCATGCCGAGCGAGGAATCGTAGTCGCCGCACATGCCGGCATCCGACATATAAGCCGTGCCGCCGTTCAGGATCTGGCAATCGGCGGTCGGAACATGGGTGTGCGTGCCGACGACGACACTGGCGCGGCCGTCGACGAAATGGCCAAAACACTGCTTCTCGCTCGTCGCCTCCGCATGGAAATCGAAGATCACGGCATCGGCCTGCTCGCCCAGTGGGCAGGAG
The DNA here is from genome assembly GCF_049199205.1 of Shinella sp. M31. Classification (NCBI taxonomy): domain Bacteria; kingdom Pseudomonadati; phylum Pseudomonadota; class Alphaproteobacteria; order Hyphomicrobiales; family Rhizobiaceae; genus Shinella; species Shinella sp. M31. The sequence continues at coordinate 1,858 of NZ_JBLZPH010000008.1, forward strand.
GCGAGGATCGCCTCGCCGGCGGTGAAGGGATCGTCCAGTTCCGGATGCATGAAGACGCGGCCCATGATGTTGGCGACGAGCACGCGCGCTCCGTTCTTCGCGATGAAGAGATTGGCGCCGCGGCCGGGCGTGCCGGCGGGATAGTTGGCAGGACGCAGGAACTGATCATGCCGGCCGGCGAAGCCGACAGCCTCCTTCTGGTCCCAGACATGGTTGCCCGTCGTCACGACGTCCGCGCCGGCATTGACCGTCTGCAGGAAAATATCTTCGGTGATGCCGAAACCGCCGGCCGCGTTCTCCCCGTTGACGACGACGAAATCCAGCTTGAAATCGCTGATCAGCCCCGGCAGGCGCTCCCAGACGGCCGTCCGTCCGGTCTTGCCCACCATGTCGCCCAGAAAAAGAAACCGCATCGAACTGCCTTAGGAAACCGGTTGGAACAAACGGAAGCCGCTCTCGGTGAGGATCGCGTCCAGCGCGACGTCATGCGGTTCCGCGGGTACTGATGCCACTTCCTGGCAGTCGAAGGCAATGCCGATGAGTTTCGGCCTATGGCCTCTGGCCCTCAGGCGGTCGATGGCGCGGTCGTAGTGCCCGGCGCCATAGCCGATGCGATGCCCTGCCCGGTCGAAGGCCGAGAGCGGCACGAGCAGGATATCCGGATCGAGCACGGCGGCCTCCTCTCCCGGTCCCGTCGTGCCGAAACCCGTCTTGACGACCGGCGCGCCGACGACCAGCTCGCGAAAGATGATCGTTTCGCGATCGAGTACCACCGGCAGGCAGAGCCGTGCACCGCGGGTCCGGAAATGCGCCATCAGCGGACGGATGTCGGCCTCCGAACGGATTGGCCAGAAGCCCGAGATGATCGTGCCGGGGTCGAATTCCAGCCGGTCGCCGGCGTGCTCCACCATGGCAAGGCTGCCCTCGATGCGCGCCTGCGGCGTCATCGCGTCGCGCAGCGCCAGCCGCTCGTTGCGGATATCAGCCTTCTCTACCCTCGATGTCACTGTCGTCTCCGGCCTGTTTTGCGTGCCTTACCAGCTAGCAGGCACGGAAAGCAAATCCCCCTTCTTTTGCGACACGGACGGACCTGCTCCGCAATGGCACAAAGAGGCAAAAAGCCGCCAGCTCTCGTTAAGCATTGAAACAGCTTGCACTTTGCGGTGGCGGACCGAGCCCCTAAGCGGGGCGCATGTCCTCGGAAAATGATCTTTCCCGCCTGCCGGAACTGACCGAAATCGAAAGACGCTGTCTTTCCCTTGCCGCCCACGGCAGGACGCCGGCCGAAATCGTGCTTGAAACGGACCTGACGATGCCGCGCGTGGCCGAAGCTATGCGCAACGCCATCGACAAGCTCGACGCCCGCAATGTGACCGGCGCCATCACCCGCGCCATCCGTCTCGACCTGCTCTGATGCGTGTCACGCGGCGGCTGAAGCCTCCGCAAGCCGCAGCATCGCCAATGCGGCCCCCTCGTCGGTAATCAGCGTGTTGCAGCCGATGCGCCGGATGGTGGCGCGGATGGCCGGTGCCCGGTGTGCGCCGCCCGAGACGAGCACGATATGCCGCGCCTTCTTCACCGTATCCAGATCGATCGACATGACGCGATGGCGGATCGGGTGGTCGATCGTGTGGCCTTCGGCATCGAGGAAATTGCACATCGTATCGCAGACGCAGCCCGCCGCGATCAACTCCTCCAGCTCGTGCCGGGCGATGAAATCGCGCGAGAGCGAGCTGGCGCGCGGGCCGATATCGCCGCAGCTGACGACGGCGATATCCATGTTCTCGGCCAGGTCAAACAAGGTCCTGAGGCCGCATTTCTCGATAAGGCTGCGCTTGGTCTCGCGCGAATCGACGAGCAGCGGCGCGAGGAAGAGGTAACATTCCGCCCCGAGCTGGCTTGCCAGCCGCCAGGTATATTCGATTGGGTTGATATGATGCGCCTCGACCACGCCGCCGAGCAGCGAGACGACCTTCACCCGCTCCCGCCGCGCCGGGCGGAAACTGGCGAGCGAGGCCGTGAGCGTGCGGCCCCAGCCGACGCCGACGGTGCAATCGTCGGGAATGGCTTCCGTCAGGAACTGGCCGAGTGCCAGGCCGACGCCTTTGGCCGTCGCCTCCGCGCTCTCGGCGGCCGGCACCACCACGGCCTCGTCCAGGCCATAGGCCTTTTCCAGCCGCACGGCGAGCTCGACGCAATCGCCGACGCCTTCATTGATCCAGATTTGCACCTCGGAGCGCTTCAGCGCCTCGTCGAGCATGCGGATGACGGTGGTGCGGCTGACGCCGATCTTTTCCGCCACGTCCTTCTGGGTGAGGCCCTGGTTGTAATAGAGCCACGCGGCGCGAAGCCGCAAAGCCGCCGATTCCGAATAGGCCGTATGGGTATCGCGCCGGAGTCTGGCCACGTCGCCTCCATCTGTCTGCATGCGTTCTGGCGGCAGCTTAGCACAGTGGATGGGAAATGCGACATATGTTCACGGGATTAAGCAAAAGTGCTTGACTTTTCGCCCCGGAAGCGATGATAGTCCGCATCGGATCAACTGGCGGAATTCTGCCGGAAGATTGGATATGCCAGCACGCACGGCGACTGAAACAGGAAGCACGGTCGCCGGGTGCGCTTTCACAGGGAACATGGAGGAGGGCCTGGCGTTTCCGATGGAAAACGGCCCCGCAACAACCATTCGGGATTTCGGATATGACGTCCAAGCTTGAACAACTTCGCGCGATGACGACCGTCGTGGCTGACACCGGCGATATCGAAGCCGTGCGCCGCCTGAAGCCGGTCGATTGCACCACCAACCCCACGATCGTTCTCAAGGCGCTCGGCACGCCGATGTTTGCCGACACGGTGGCGGAAGCCGTCCGCTGGGGCCAGTCGCAGGGCGGCAACCGCGAGGGCGTCGTTTCGGCCGTTGCCGACCGCCTCGCCATCTCCGTGGGTGCTGCGCTCTCCGAACTCGTGCCCGGCCGCGTATCGACGGAAGTCGATGCCGACCTGTCCTTCGACACGGAAGCCTCCATTGCCAAGGGCCGCGAGATCATCAAGGCCTATGAAGCGCGCGGCATTTCCCGCGACCGCATCCTCATCAAGCTTGCGTCCACCTGGGAAGGCATCCGCGCCGCCGAAGTCCTCCAGAAGGACGGCATCGACTGCAATCTGACGCTGCTCTTCAACAAGGCCCAGGCGATTGCCTGCGCCGATGCCGGCGCCTTCCTGATCTCGCCCTTCGTCGGCCGCATCCTCGACTGGCACGTCAAGGCATCGGGCAAGACCTTCACGGCGGAAGACGATCCGGGCGTATTGTCGGTCCGCGCAATCTACGACTACTACAAGTCCAACGGCATCAACACGATCGTCATGGGCGCCTCCTTCCGCAACACCGGCGAGATCGAAGCGCTGGCCGGCTGCGACCGCCTGACGATCAGCCCTGCCTTGCTGGAAGAACTCGATGCGGCCACCGGCACGCTGGAGCGCAAGCTCTCGCCGGAAAAGGCCGCAAAGGTCTCGCCGATCAAGATCGACGAAAAGACCTTCCGCTGGATGCTCAATGAAGACGCCATGGCCACCGAAAAGCTGTCCGAAGGCATCCGCGCCTTCGCCAAGGATCTCGGCAGCCTTCGCGCCATGATCGACAAGGAACTGAAGGCAGCCGCCTAAGGATTGGCTGACAATACTGGAAATACGAAGGCCGCCTTTGAGGCGGCCTTTTCTTTGCCCATGTCGTGATCGTAAAACCGGCGACAACCATTGGAGCACATCAGTCAGGTACCAACTGGCAATTCGGGCCGACCCACTTGTTCTGCATAGTATCGAGTTCGTTTTCCATCATCCCGGCGCTGCAAACCGGATAACGATCATCCCCCTGGCGCTCCCGGCTCAACTTTCCGTATCGCTCAACAAGCGTCGCGTGATCGGGATGCTCATCGCCTTTGTTTTTCAGGGTGAGTTGCAGCATGCAGTTCGCAAAACCGTCCGTGCCTTCTTGAAAGCCAAAATCGGCGCATTGCGATCTGTTTTTTTCCCGATGATTGGCAAAGGCTTCATTCGGGGTAACGAGCACAGATGCGGCCAAAAGCCCCATAACCACGACAAGACTAGATCGAGAATGCATTGAGGGCTCCGAAAACCAAGGCCGGACACCTCTGATCAGAAACGAATTGCAGAGCGCGCGCAAGTGCCGGCATTTCCATTGCATCATCGGAAAGCGCGGATGGTGTAGCAGGCTGTGTCAAAATACCCGGAAATCGAGGTGCCCACTTCAAAAAAGGACCCGGCTCCTTGCGAAACCGAGTCCCTTCGCTTCCGCCCCCGGATGGCTACCTTCTGCGGCTGTAGTGGGTCCGCGCAGAACATTCCACGATCTTACGGAACCGCTCTGATGTAATCGCGCTAATCGAATACGTGTCGATGAGATAGCGCGCGAATGATGACCGCGCCTCCTCGGTCTGGTCGAACCAGTCTTGCGCGACGATGTCGTCGTACACGGCTTTGACGGCTGTCAGTTCTTCAGGCTGAAAGGAACTGGAGTGCATGAAAGCCTCCTTCGTCACCGGCAAAACACAGCGCTATTTGTGGATGGGATGGAGCGCATAGAATGCTGCCGATCTCTGTATAGTAGGCCGGTATAGAAGCGGACGCTATTAACTAAGACGTACGGCGGCGCCGATACGCTTCGACGCTCACTTGCCCGCATATTCATCGCGCCGCCCGATAGCCGCACGGTATCGTCCAAACGAAGATCGGAAAAGAGCCGGCCAACGTCAACAACAATCGCGGGAAGCCCAAGACTGGGTCAATTTTGACACCGGTGTCAACGGCATCGTTCAGCTGAAATCATTGAAACAGCAGGGCAAAGTGCGATCCACGGCGACCGATGGAGATTTACGATCCTGGGTGCCTACAAACGTAGGTGGGCGCCATATGTCCAAGCCCACGGGCCTGGTCAGGGACAGCTCCCTTTGGATCGAGTATGGCCCCAGGGATTGTGGTTCCTGTCGGGAAGCGCAGACCGCAACCGAGATATAGGACGAAAGCCGGCGTTTCGCCAGTGGCAATCGTCGAAGCTGTCCGGCAAAAGTGTGAAACGGTCTTGCGTCCGGGAATGCGCCGGATCAGTTGGCCGTCGGCTTGCCGTTCAGTTTCGCGGCCATGCCCTGGATCTGGCTGGTGAGTTCGCCGAGCGCCTGGGCGATCGCCTCCTCGCTGCGGGAAACCTCGCCCATTACGCCTTCGCGGCCCTTGCGCAGGTCTTCGGCTTCCTTCTCGAGCTTGCCGAGCCGGCGCTTCACGTCGTTCAGCTCATCCATGACCATGATGCCGGCCATGACCGTCAGGCGTAGGTCGCCGATCTCGCCGAACTGGCTCTTCAGGTGCCCGACATATTGATCGAAGCCGGCGGCAAGCTCTTCGAGATGCGCCTCCTGCCCCTCTTCGCAGGCCATGCGATAGGCCTTGCCATCAATCTGTACGGTTACCTGTGCCATGCGAATTCTTTCTGATGATTAGCGGTCGAGCACGGCCCGGATCGTTTCCATGGCCGTAACGAGACGGCGGGAAACCTCACGGTTGACCTCCTCCAGCCGGTTGGCGCGGAATTCGGATTGGTCGAGCTCCTGGGCAAGCCGCGAGCGGTCGGTGTTGACCCGCCGCACTTCGCCCTCCACGTCGCCGCGATCACGCTCGCGCTCGAAGCGCATGTCGAGCGCATTGTCCAGACTGCTGAGCGCCTTGCGAAGCTCCTCGATTGCCGTCCGAACTGTTTCCCCGTTGGTCATAAAGCCTTCACCGGCACTCTCAAAAAACGCGAATCGCCGCCGCCAGCGCCGGTTCTCTCGCCTTGACAGTATTCAACTGCGGGCATGAGCGTCAACACCGCGACCGGCAACGCCGCAAACCCGCTGTGGATCAGCCGTTCGGCCGGTTGCAAAGAGTGCCTGCGACACCTTTTCGCAAAGGCTGAAAAAGGCGGCGGAAATGGCCCTCAAATGCCGGAAAAACCGCCGAATTCGTTGACTCCGACGATGCACCTGCTATGTGTCTCCCGCTTCCTAACCGCTGCCCCAGAAGGCATCGGGCCCAACACTCCGAAGAAGACGGAACAGTCATGATCTCTCGCGAAAAACACGACCGGATGGCGAACGCAATTCGCTTCCTTTCCATGGATGCCGTGGAAAAGGCGAACTCCGGTCACCCCGGCCTGCCCATGGGCGCAGCAGATATCGCAACGGTTCTTTTCACCCGCTTCCTGTCCTTCGATCCGAAGACCCCGTCCTGGCCGAACCGTGACCGTTTCGTGCTGTCGGCAGGCCACGGCTCGATGCTGCTCTACTCGCTGCTCTATCTGACGGGCTACGAAGACATCACGATCGACGAGATCAAGAATTTCCGCCAGCTCGGCGCCAAGACGGCTGGCCACCCGGAATACGGCCACGCCGCCGGCATCGAGACGACGACCGGTCCGCTCGGCCAGGGCATTGCCAATGCCGTCGGCATGGCGCTCGCCGAACGCAAGCTGCGCGACGAGTTCGGTTCCGACCTCATGGAACACTACACCTATGCGCTTGTCGGCGACGGCTGCCTCATGGAAGGCATCAGCCAGGAAGCCATCTCGCTTGCCGGCCACCTGAAGCTCAACAAGCTGATCGTCTTCTGGGACGACAACAACATCTCGATCGACGGCCCGATCTCGATTGCCGACTCGACCGACCAGCACGCCCGCTTCCGCGCCAGCCAGTGGAACACGATCGCCATCGACGGCCATGATCCGGATGCGATCGCCGCTGCCATCGAGGAAGCCCAGAAATCCGACAAGCCGACCATGATCGCCTGCAAGACGACCATCGGCTTCGGCGCGCCGAACAAGGCCGGCACGCACAAGGTGCACGGTTCGCCGCTCGGCGCCGAAGAAATCGCCGCCACCCGCAAGGCGTTGAATTGGGAATCGGAGGCCTTCGTCGTTCCTTCCGACGTGCTCGACGCCTGGCGCCTGGCCGGCCTTCGCTCCGCCAAGGCCCACAAGGAATGGGAAGCCCGCCTCGAGAAGACGGAGGCCGAAAAGAAGGCCCAGTTCGTCCGCCGCTTCGCCGGCGATCTCGAAAGCGGCCTCGACTCGGCCATCGCGACCTACAAGAAGAAGCTCGCCGAAACCAAGCCGAACCCGGCCACCCGCAAGGCTTCGGAAGACGCGCTTGAAGTCATCAACGGCGTTCTCCAGGAAACGCTCGGCGGCTCGGCCGACCTGACCGGCTCGAACAACACCAAGACGAGCCAGACCAAGTCGATCACGCCGACGGACTTCTCCGGCCGCTACGTCCATTACGGCGTGCGCGAGCACGGCATGGCCGCCGCCATGAACGGTATCGCCCTGCATGGCGGCCTGATCCCCTATTCCGGCGGCTTCCTGATCTTCTCGGACTATTGCCGTCCGTCGATCCGCCTTGCCGCGCTGATGGGCATCCGCGTCATCCACGTCCTGACGCACGATTCCATCGGTCTTGGCGAAGACGGCCCCACACACCAGCCGGTCGAGCACATGGCCGCACTGCGCGCCATCCCGAACCTGCTCGTCTTCCGCCCGGCCGATGCCACGGAAACGGCGGAATGCTGGCAGCTGGCGCTGGAAAGCCACAACCGCCCGTCGGCCATCGCGCTGACCCGCCAGAACCTGATGCCGGTCCGCCTGGAATATGAGGAAGAAAACCTTTGCGCCCGCGGTGCCTATGACCTCGTCTCGGCCAGCGATGCGCAGGTGACGATCTTCGCCTCCGGCTCGGAAATCGAAATCGCCGTAAAGGCCCAGCAGGCGCTGTCGGCCAAGGGCATTTCGACCCGCGTCGTCTCCGTGCCCTGCGTCGAGCTCTTTGCCGAGCAGCCGGAAGCCTACCAGAAGGCGGTCATCGGCAATTCGCCGGTCAAGATCGCCGTCGAAGCCGGCATCCGCCAGGGCTGGGATCACTTCATCGGCTCGGACGGCATCTTCGTCGGCATGTCCTCGTTCGGCGCATCCGGCCCGTACAAGGAACTCTACAAGCATTTCGGCATCACGCCGGAGGCTGTCGTCGCCGCTGCGGAAGCCAAACTCGGCTGATGCCTGATGGCGCGGCTTCGGCCGCGCCTCATACCGCCCAAAATTTATCCATAGGGCCCAGTTTATCCATAGGGAGAGACCCCACATGACTGTGAAAGTTGCCATCAACGGTTTTGGCCGCATCGGCCGCAACGTGCTGCGCGCGATCGTCGAATCCGGCCGCACCGATATCGAAGTCGTCGCCATCAACGACCTCGGCCCGGTCGAGACCAATGCGCACCTGCTTCGCTACGACTCGATCCACGGCCGCTTCCCGGCTGAAGTGAAGGTGGACGGCGATACGATCACCGTCGGCGGCGGCAAGCCGATCAAGGTCACCGCGATCAAGGATCCGGCAACCCTGCCGCATGGCGAGATGGGCGTCGACATCGCGATGGAATGCACGGGCATCTTCACTGCCCGCGACAAGGCCGCCGCCCACCTGACGGCCGGCGCCAAGCGCGTCATCGTCTCGGCTCCGGCCGACGGCGCCGACCTGACCGTCGTCTACGGCGTCAACGATGACCAGCTGACGAAGGATCACCTCGTCATCTCCAACGCCTCGTGCACGACGAACTGCCTCGTGCCCGTCGTGAAGGTCATCGACGACCTCGTCGGCATCGACCATGGCTTCATGACGACCATCCACTCCTACACCAACGACCAGCCGTCGCTCGACCAGATGCACAAGGATCTGTACCGCGCCCGCGCTGCCGCCCTTTCGATGATCCCGACATCTACGGGTGCTGCAAAGGCTGTCGGTCTCGTCCTGCCGCACCTCAAGGGCAAGCTCGACGGCACCTCGATCCGCGTTCCCACGCCGAACGTCTCCGTCGTCGATTTCAAGTTCGTCGCCAAGCGCGACACGACGGCCGCCGAGATCAACGAAGCCATCAAGGCTGCCTCCAACGGCAAGCTGAAGGGCATCCTCGGCTACACGGACGAACCGCTCGTCTCGAAGGACTTCAACCACGACAGCCACTCGTCGATCTTTGCGACCGACCAGACGAAGGTCCTCGAAGGCAAATTCGTGCGTATCCTCACCTGGTACGACAACGAGTGGGGCTTCTCGAACCGCATGTCCGATACGGCCGTTGCCTTCGCAAAGCTGATCTGAAAACCAAATCGAGACACCCGGGCAGCGATGCCCGGGTGTTTTTTCGTGACCTGACGGCAGAATATTCCAGGAGCGGCCTCCATGACCTTCAAGACCCTCGACAATCTCACCGACATCGCCGGCAAGCGCGTGCTCGTCCGCGTCGATCTCAACGTGCCCGTCAAGGACGGCAAGGTCACCGATGCGACCCGCATCGAGCGCGTCGCCCCCACCATTCGGGAACTGTCGGAGAAGGGCGCCAAGGTCATCCTGCTTGCCCATTTCGGCCGCCCGAAGGGTGAAGTCGTCGCCGACATGTCGCTGGAACAGATCCTGCCCGCGGTGAACGACGTTCTCGGCACGAAGGTGCATTTCGCCGCCGACTGCATTGGTGGGACGGCCGCTGCCGCCATCGCCGCCCTCGACAACGGCGGCATCCTGCTTCTCGAAAACACCCGTTTCCACAAGGGTGAAGAGAAGAACAACCCGGACTTCACCGCAGCGCTTGCCGCCAACGGCGACATCTATGTCAACGACGCCTTCTCGGCCGCGCATCGCGCGCATGCCTCGACCGAAGGCCTCGCCCACCTGCTGCCCGCCTATGCCGGCCGCACCATGCAGGCGGAGCTTGAAGCGCTCGAAAAGGGCCTCGGCAATCCGAACCGTCCGGTCGTCGCCATCGTCGGCGGCGCAAAGGTCTCCACCAAGATCGACCTCCTCATGAACCTCGTGAAGAAGGTCGATGCGCTGGTCATCGGCGGCGGCATGGCGAACACCTTCCTCGCCGCGCGCGGCACCAATGTCGGCAAGTCGCTCTGCGAGCATGACCTTGCCGATACCGCCAAGCAGATCATGATCGAGGCCGCGACCGCGACCTGCGCCATCGTTCTGCCGGAAGACGGCGTTGTCGCCCGCGAGTTCAAGGCCAATGCCGAAAACGAAGTGGTCGACGTCAATGCCATTCCGGCCGACGCCATGATGCTCGATGTCGGCCCGAAGACCATCGAGGCCGTCAATGCCTGGATTTCCCGCGCTTCGACGCTCGTCTGGAACGGCCCGCTCGGCGCCTTCGAAATCGCCCCCTTCGACACCGCGACGGTCGCTGCCGCCAAGCATGCAGCGGCTGAGACCAAGGCCCGCAAGCTCGTTTCCGTCGCCGGTGGCGGCGATACGGTCGCCGCCCTCAACCATGCCGGTGTCGCCGACGATTTCACCTATGTCTCGACCGCCGGCGGCGCGTTCCTGGAATGGATGGAAGGCAAGCCGCTGCCGGGCGTCGATATCCTGCGCCAGCAGAAATAACGGAAGCCCCTTGCGCTTGGCGTGGGATCGCCTACATTCTCTGTAACGTCAACAACGGAAAGGAAGGTGATCCAATGTCTAATGAGATTTCGGTCTTGGCTTCGGGCATGGGAATTGTGGTGAACGAAACGAGGCAGCCCTCGTTCTGATCCCGCCTTCCTTCGGGTCGCAAGACCCGGGTCCGCACCGGACCAAACCTCATGGGGGCCACCTTCGGGTGGCCCTTTTGCGTTTCGGGGAACAGGGAGCAGCCCGTCTCCTCTCCAACGGATCCTCGGGCTCAACCCGGGGATCCATAGCCGCAAGCGAAAGCATGCCGTGTGGATGGATGCTCGGGTCAGGCCCGAGCATGACGGAGGAGAGGTTCCTCCCCTACGGCCGGATCAGCACCGTCAGCATCATCAGCGCGATGGCGCCGACCGCGATCTTCCAGAAATCCGCGCGCCGCCGCAGCCCCGGCAGGCCGATGGGGCGGATGAGATGCAGCAGCATGGCGGCAAGCAGAAGGACGGGGAGGATTTTCGACATGGTGGCCTTTCCTGGCCCTTCCTGTCACACCCGGGACATTTTTCCAAGCGATCAGCGCAGGGGTTGAAAGTCCTGCGCCATGTCGCCTTTGCATCTGGCAATCGGCGCGCGGCGCGTTATTCCTATTGCATCGGCGAACCTGCGGAAATCACATGCGTAATAATCTCATATCCGTCTTCGCGCTGCTCATGGGCACGCTGTTCCTGTTCCTCGGGAACGGCCTGCACGGCCTGCTGCTTCCCATGCGCGGCGCCTTCGAAGGCTATGAGACGACGATGCTCGGCCTGCTCGGCACGTCCTGGGCCTCCGGCTTCGTGCTCGGCTGCCTGCTGGCGCCGACCATCGTCAAGCGCATCGGCCATGTGCGCGCCTTTTCCGGCTTCGCCTCGCTCATCGCCATCATCGCGCTTCTGACCGGCATCCTCGTCGATCCGTTCTGGTGGATCGCACTGCGCGCCGTCACGGGCTTCTCGATCGCCGGCACCTCGATGATCATCGAGAGCTGGCTGAACGAGCGCGCCACCAATGAAAGCCGCGGCCTGATCTTCTCGCTCTACATCGCCATCACCCTCATCGGCACCGTCGGCGGCCAGATGACGGTGGCGCTCGGCGACGTGACGACGCCGATCCTCTTCATGTTCGCCGGCATCCTCTACTGCTTCGCCATGCTGCCGACGACGCTGTCGACCGCCGCCTCGCCGCAGCCGCTGAAGCAGGTGCGCCTTGATATCCCCGCACTCTTCCGCACCTCGCCTATCGCCTGCGTCGGCATCGTGCTGATCGGCCTTGCCAATGGCGCCTTCGGCACGCTCGGCGCCGTCTTCGGTGCCCAGGTCGGGCTGCCCTCCGGCATGATCGCCACCATGATGAGCGTGGCCATCTTCGCCGGCGCCGTAATGCAGCTGCCGGCCGGGCGCATGTCCGACCGCATTGACCGACGCATCGTGCTTGCTTCGCTGTCGGCCATCGCCGCCGCCGCCGGCCTTGCCCTTTTCGTCTTCCAGCCGGCCAATGTCACCGTGCTGCTCGTGCTGACCGCCCTTTACGGCGCCATGGCGAATGCGCTCTACCCGATCGCCGTCTCGCACGCCAATGACTTCGCCAGCCCCGAAGACTTCGTGAAGGTTTCCGGCGGGCTGCTGCTACTCTACGGCATCGGCACGATCATCGGCCCGACGCTGGGTGGTCCGGTCATGTCCGCCGTCAACCCCTACGCATTGTTTCTCGTCACCAGCACGGCGCATATCCTGATCACCGCCTATGCGGTTTTCCGCAGCCGCCGCCGCGCCGCAAAGCCGGCCGAGATGCGCGACGCCTATACCACCATCAACCCCGGCACGCTGACGACGCCGGAAAGCCTTCAGCTTTCGCCGCGCGCCCTGCCCCATCCGCAGACCGCCGGCGACGAGCAACAACAGGAGGGTGAGACCGCATGAACCTGTTCGACGACGACCGCCCGCTCAAGAAGACCGCACATGAGATCGGCAGCGACCTTTCGCTGCTCTCGGTAGACGAGCTTTCCGCGCGAATCGAGCTTCTCAAGGCTGAAATCGCCCGCCTCGAATCAGAGAAGACGAAAAAGGCTGCCAGCCGCTCAGCGGCCGAAAGCCTGTTCCGCTAGACACGCGCTTTGCCGAAAAAGCACAGAAACAAGCAAACCGACAATAGAGTTAACCGGCCGTTAAGCCTTACACGTTATTACTGGCACATCCGGTCCTTCCGGGTTCAGACATTTTCTCCCTTCGGGGTATCGGTCTGATTTTTCTCCCTGTTTTACCTTGAGAGCCGCTTTCCGCGGCTCTTTTTTTATTTGCAGGGCCACGCGCCTGTGCACTGTCCCGAAAGAATTGTGGAGATTAACCCTTTCTTAAGAATGCCCTTGCGCGAATTAGGTTATGGGATCATCCTCCAGGCATCAAAAGGCGGCTCGGAACCGAACGAGCCAACCTTCCGTTACCTGCAAGTCGTGCGTTCAACAGGGATGAAACCATGTCCGAAAGAGGATTGAATACCGTCAGCTTCGCTGGCCACGTTGCGTCGTCGGCGCAGTTCAAGTCCCTATACGCCGAAGGCATGGGTCTCGTTGAGGAAACCGCAAGCTATCTCGACGGCGTCGGCCGCCAGGCCTCGAAGGTTCTGCCGCGTATGGCATCGGTGCTCTATGCAGCGGAATCGATGCGTCTTACCACCCGCCTGATGCAGATGGCCTCCTGGCTGCTGCTCCAGCGCGCCGTCAACAATGGCGAGATGAACCGCGACCAGGTGCTTTCGGAAAAGAACAAGGTCCGCCTCGACAGCTTCAACGTCGACAAGACCGCTCCGGGCTGGAACGATTTGCCGGAAGCCTTCCGCGATCTTATCGAACGCTCGCTGCGCCTGCAGAACCGCATCGCTTTGCTCGACCGCGAAATCTACCGCCCGCAGGATGTCCAGGCCTTCGCACCCGACAACCAGAACAGCGTTCAGGCCCAGATCAACCTGCTGCAGACCGCCTTCGGCAACAACTGAGCGGCACGCACGGCATGACGACACAAACCCGGCTACGGCCGGGTTTTTTGTTGCCTCATCGCAAGGGAAATCCAGACAATAAAAAACCCGGCCGAAGCCGGGTTCTTCAAAACTGTCTGCGAAATGCAGATTAGAGGCCGAGGCCTTCGAAGCGCTTCTTGAACTTCGAAACGCGGCCGCCACGGTCCAGCATCTGCTGGTTGCCGCCGGTCCAGGCCGGGTGCGACTTCGGATCGATTTCGAGGTTCATCGTTGCGCCTTCCGAACCCCAAGTCGAACGGGTTTCGTATTCGGTGCCGTCGGTCATGACGACCTTGATGACGTGGTAGTCGGGATGGATATCAGCCTTCATGACACTCTTCCTGCTTGTTCCGGGGGCCATTTGTCGCAACGCATTGCGGCAGCGAGGCCAAAGACGTAAATGAAGCCGCGGCCGGTCGGACCTGCGGCTTCCCAATTCGATGGCGAGCCTATACATGAAGGCCGTCTGGATAACAAGAGCCGAAAGACAATTCGTGCCGCAAGGCGCTGGGAATGGGGGTATGGTGTCCACAGTGACAGAGCACGCTGCGCAGGAAAAGCCCGCACGCAGAAACATTCGCCCGCTCGGAAGGCTCACGCCCTATATAAGCCGCTATCGCGGCCTCGTCTGCGGCGCGCTTATCGCGCTCGTCATGGCCGCCGTCACCACGCTGGTCCTGCCGGTCGCCGTGCGCCGCATGATCGACCACGGCTTTTCCGGTGCGGATGCCGGCTTCATCAACACCTATTTCACGATGCTCTTCGTGCTGGCCGGCCTGCTCGCGCTGGCGAGCGCCATGCGTTATTACTTCGTCATCACGCTCGGAGAGCGCATCGTCGCCGATCTCCGGCGCGAGGTCTTCGCGCATGTGACGCGGCTGTCGCCGGCCTTCTTCGACGTCAACCAGTCCGGCGAAATCGTCTCGCGGCTGACAGCCGATACGACGCAGATCAAGTCCGCTGTCGGCGCCACCGCCTCCGTCGCGCTGCGCAACCTCATCCTGTGTCTCGGGGCCATCGCCATGATGGTCTATACCAGTCCGAAACTCTCCAGCCTCGTCATCGGCGCCATCCCGATCATCGTCTTCCCGCTCGTCGCCTTCGGCCGTTCCGTGCGCCGCCGCTCGCGCGAGGCGCAGGATACGCTCGCGGCGGCCTCCGCCTATGCCGGCGAAGCGATCGGGGCTGCGCGCACCTTGCAGGCCTTCAATGCCGAGGAAGCCGCGCGCGCCCGCTTCTTCGGCGCGGTCGAAAGCGCCTATGAGGCCGCCCGCTCCGCCATCCGCGCCCGCTCGCTGCTGACCGGTTTCGCCATCGCCATGATCTTCGGCTCGGTCGTCGCCGTTCTCTGGTTCGGCGCGCAGGACGTGCTGTCGGGCACGATTTCGGCAGGCACGCTCGGCCAGTTCCTGCTCTATGCCGTCTTTGCCGCCGGCAGCCTCGGTGCGCTGTCCGAGGTCTGGGGCGAGCTCTCGCAGGCCGCCGGTGCCGCCGAGCGCCTCACCGAACTGCTGGCCGAAAAGCCGGCCATCGCGGCCCCAGCCAATCCGGTCGCTTTGCCCGTACCGTCGCGTGGCGAACTCGCCTTCGAGGATGTGCACTTCTCCTATCCCGCGCGCCCCGGCTATCGCAGCATCAACGGCCTGTCCTTTGCCGTGAAGCAGGGCGAGACCGTCGCCGTCGTCGGCCCGTCTGGCGCCGGCAAGAGCACGATCCTGTCGCTGGTCGAGCGCTTCTACGATCCCGATGCCGGCACCGTGCGGCTCGACGGGGTGGACCTGCGCACCGCCGACCCGGAAGAGCTGCGCCGCCGCATCGCGCTGGTGCCGCAGGATGTCACCATCTTCGCCGCGACGATCCGCGACAATATCGCCTTCGGCTTGGCCGATGTCAGCGACGAGGCGATCCGCACCGCCGCCCGCGCCGCCCAGGCAGAAGAGTTCATCGCGCGCCTCGACAAGGGCTACGACACCATGGTCGGCGAGCGCGGCGTGACGCTGTCCGGCGGCCAGCGTCAGCGCATCGCGATTGCCCGCGCCATCCTCAAGGATGCGCCGCTGCTCTTGCTCGACGAAGCGACCTCGGCGCTCGATGCCGAGAGCGAGACGCTGGTGCAGAAGGCGCTGGACGGCCAGATGGGCAAGCGTACGACGATCGTCATCGCCCACCGCCTTGCAACCGTGCTGAAGGCCGACCGCATTCTCGTCATGGACGTGGGCCGGATCGTCGAAGAGGGCACGCATCAATCGCTGATCCGGGAGGGCGGCCTTTATGCCCGCCTCGCGCGACTGCAGTTCGATCATGGCGGCCAGGCTTTCCTCGGCGAGGATCGCGCGGCGAGCTGACCGGCCTGCCCCTACCATGGTCGCCCTTGTCGCAGAGACCAAGTGCCCTATCCTGAGGTATCCGACTTAACGTCACCTTGGGAGGAGACCACCGTGGCATTTTCGACGATCACCCGCCGGACCCTGATGGCGCTCGGCGCCACTGCACTTGCAGCACTGACGCTGGGCACACCCGCCGCGGCCCAGCAATTTCCCGACCGCACCATCACGCTCGTCGTACCCTTCGCGGCCGGCGGCTCGACGGATGTGGTGGCCCGCATCATCGCGCAGAAGATGTCGGAAAATATCGGCCAGCAGATCATCGTCGAGAATGTCGGCGGCGCCGGCGGCAGCCTGGGGGCGGATCGCGTGGCGCGGGCGGAGCCGGACGGCTACACGATCCTGATGGCGACCGTTGCCACCCATGCGCTCAACCCGCTGATCCTGAAGACCAAACCCTATGATGCGGAGAAGGATTTCGCGCCCATTTCGCTGCTGGTGATCGTGCCGAACGTGCTGGTGGTCAATCCCGAACTGCCGGCCAAGAATGTCGAGGAATTGCTCGCCTTGCTGAAGGCCGATCCTGAGGGCTACAGCTACGCCTCTTCCGGCAATGGCACGCCGCTGCATCTCTCCGGCGAACTCTTCAAGTCGATGGCCGGCGTCAGCATGCAGCACGTGCCCTACAAGGGGTCCGGCCCGGCGCTGAACGACGTGATCGGCAACCAGATCCCCATCATGTTTGACAACCTGCCCTCCTCTTCCGGCCACATCAAGGCCGGCACGCTGCGCGCGCTGGCCGTGACCACAAAGGAACGCGCCGCCTCCTTCCCAGATGTTCCGACCATCGCCGAATCCGGCATTCCCGGCTACGAGACCTATACGTGGAACGCGCTCTTCGCGCCGGCCGGAACGCCGGCGGAGGTCGTCGCCAAGCTCAACGAAGCCGCCAACACCGCCTTGAAGGACCCCGCCGTCATCGAGCGCATGAAGGAATTCAGCGCCACCATCGTCGGCTCCACGCCGGAAGAGCTCGGCAAACACGTGACGGCCGAACTCGCCAAATGGAAGCCCGTCGTCGAAGGTGCAAAGATCCAGATGGACTGACCAGCGTCAGGCCGGCGCCTCAGGCGCCGACCGCCCGGCCCGCGACGCGGCCGGAAAACAGGCACCCGCCGAGGAACGTGCCCTCCAGCGCATTGTAGCCATGCAGACCGCCGCCGCCGAAACCGGCGGCCTCACCGGCCGCATAGAGGCCCGGCACCGGTTTGCCTGAAAGCTCCAGCACCCGGCCTGAAAGGTCCGTCTGGAGCCCGCCGAGCGTTTTGCGCGTGAGGATATTGAGGCGCACCGCGATCAGCGGCCCGGCCTTCGGATCGAGCAGGCGGTGCGGCCGCGCTGTGCGTATCAGCTTGTCGCCGAGATAGGCGCGTGCGCCGCGGATGGCCGTGACCTGCGCATCCTTCGAGAACGGATTGTCGATTTCCCGGTCACGCGCCTCCACCTCGGCGCGCACGCGCTCCATGTCGAGCAGCGGCGCATCGGTAAGCCCGTTCATGGCCGCGACGAGGTCGTCGAGCGTATCGCGGACGACGAAATCCGCCCCCTTGTCCATGAAAGCCTGCACCGGGCCGGGCGGATTCCTGCCGAGGCGCTTCAGCAGCAGCGGGATGTCCTTGCCGGTCAAATCCGGGTTCTGCTCTGAGCCGGACAGCGCGAATTCCTTCTTGATGATCGCCCGCGTCAGGATGAACCAGCTGTGGTCGTGGCCGGTTGCGCGGATGGCTTTCAGCGTCGCCAGCGTATCGAAACCCGGCATGGCCGGTGCGGGAAAGCGGCGGCCGTGCGCATCGAGCCAGAGCGTGGACGGCCCGGGCAGGATGCGGATGCCGTGGCCCGGCCAGATCGGATCCCAGTTCCGCAGGCCCTCGGTATAGTGCCACATGCGGTCGCCATTGATAACCGAGCCGCCGGCCTGCTGCGCGATAGCGAGCATGCGGCCGTCGACATGGGCGGGCACGCCGCTCACCATGAAGGCCGGCGGCTCACCAAGGCGGTCGCGCGGCCAGCTTTGGCGCACCAGGTCCTGATTGCCGCCGATGCCGCCGGACGACACCAGAACCGCCCCGGCGTGAAACCGGAAATCGCCCACGATCTCCCGCGACGTCGGCCGACCGCGCGCCGCATGATCCGGCGCCAGCACCGCACCATGGGCACCGACAACCGCACCGTTCTCGACGATCAGCCCATCCACCCGATGGCGGAAGCGGAAGGCAATCGCGCTTTCGGCACGTAGCTGCTCGGCGCGTCGCAGGAAGGGCGCGAGGACACCCGGGCCGGTGCCCCAGGTCACATGGAAGCGCGGCACGGAATTGCCATGCCCGGTCGCCAGCCCGCCGCCCCGCTCCGCCCAGCCGACGACCGGAAACCAGCGCATGCCCATGGCGTGCAGCCAGGCCCGCTTCTCACCGCTGGCAAAATCGAGATAGGCCTCCGCCCAGTAGCGCGGCCAATGATCCTCCGGCCGGTCGAAACCGGCGGAGCCCATCCAGTCCTGCCGCGCCAAGGCGAGGCTGTCACGGACGCGCATGCGGCGCTGTTCGGGACTATCGATGAAGAACAGCCCGCCCAGCGACCAGAAGGCCTGACCGCCCAGGCTCTGCTCCCCCTCCTGGTCGAGCACGATCACCCTGAGCCCGCGCCCGGCCGCCTCCGTCGCCGCGACGAGGCCGGCAAGACCCGCACCGATGACAAGAAGATCGCAATCCATCCCAACGCCTCCCGTCGCAAGTGGCAAAAACTTACGCTGACGTTCACGTCAGATCAAGAGAGTGGAAGAGCGGTGCGGTTGACATGGACCAGCACGATCGCGCCCCTGCCTACCCGCCGGAAATTATCGCTCGGTCAGCTTCAGCTCGATACGGCGGTTGGTCGCCTTTGCCGCGTCGTCATTGCCCTCGGCGATCGGCTGGAATTCACCGAATCCGGCTGCAACGAGCCGGTTGGCCGGCACGCCATTGGCGATGAGAAATTTCACCACCGACGTCGCGCGCGCGGAAGAAAGCTCCCAGTTGTCGCGGTAGCGGCCGGTGCCCGACAGCGGCACGTTGTCGGTATGACCGTCGACGCGCAGCACCCAGTTGATCTCGGCGGGAATTTCCTTGGCAAGATCGAGCAGGGCCGCAGCGAGCTTCTTCATCTCCGCTTGCCCGGCCTCGTTCAACTCATTGCCGCCGGAGGGGAAGAGCACTTCCGATTGGAAGACGAAGCGGTCGCCAACGATGCGGATGTTTTCGCGGTCGGAGAGGATTTCGCGCAGCCGGCCGAAGAAGTCGGATCGGTAGCGGTTCAACTCCTGCACGCGCTGCGCCAGCGCGACATTGAGGCGGCGGCCGAGATCGGCGATCTTCGTCTGCGAGGACTTGTCCTTGGCCTCGGAGGCCTGGAGCGCCTCTTCCACGGCGGCGATCTGGCTGCGCAGCGCGGCGATCTGCTGATTGAGCAGCTCGATCTGGCTTGCGGCCCGCGCGCTCACCTGCTTTTCCGAATCCAGTTCCCCTTCCAGCGTCGTCACGCGGGCATTGGCCGCGTCGGAGGCGCCGGAACCGCTGTCCAGCAGCTGTTGAAGGCGCGTGCGGTCGCTTTCGGACTGGGCGAGCGAGGCCTGGAGATTGGCGAGCGCGTCTTCCAGATCCTGCTTGCCGCTCTTTTCCAGCGCCAGAAGCTGGGTCAGCTCGTTGATCTGGCTGGTCAGCCGGTTCAGCACGTCGTCCTTGCCGGAGATTTCGCGGCTGAGAAAGAACTGCGCCAGCACGAAGACCGTGAGCAGGAACATGATGGCGAGCAGCAGCGTCGAGAGCGCATCGACGAAACCCGGCCAGTAATCGACCGTGCGCTGGCTGCGCCGGTTGCGGGCGAGCGCCATCTCTATTCGCCCCCGGTCCTGTGGGCTTTCTCGGCCGCGCGTTCGGGCAGTTTTTCGACAGAGCGTTCGCCGGAGCGCGCGGCGAGCCGGTCGAGCGTGCGGCGCAGCGCCTTCGCCTCTTCCTGCTGTGCCTCGATCCAGTCACGCAGCATCTGCTGCTCGCTGCGCATGTTCTTCACGAGGCCCTGAATGCCCTCGGCGAGGCTCGCCATGGCCGCCGTCGAGCGATGGCCGCCGCCGCCCTCCTGCTGCGCGAGCTTCAGGATCTGCTCGGCGAGCGCCTGCACATCGGTGGAGGCCGTGGCCGCAAATTCAGCCGACGGCTGAACCTCGGGTCCGACATCCGTCACGGATGACAGCCAGTTTTCCAGCTCCGTGTAGAAGCGGTTCTGCGCGCGGCCGGCCTGCAGGTCGAGGAAGCCGAGGATGAGCGAGGAGGACAGACCGAAAAGCGAGGTCGAGAAGGCCGTGCCCATGCCGTTCAGCGGCGCGGACAGGCCCTCCTTCAAGGCCGTCAGAATGTCGTTTGCCGTACCGCCGCCGGCATCCAGCGACTGTATGACCGTGCTAATCGAACCGATCGTGCCGAGCAGACCCCAGAAGGTGCCGAGCAGACCGAGAAAGACGAGGAGGCCGATCAGATAGCGGGACGTATCGCGTGATTCGTCCAGCCGCGTGGCGATGGAATCGAGGATCGAGCGCAGCGTGGCGGTCGACAGCGTCAGCGAGTGACGCCGGCCGATCAGGGCGCGCATCGGCGCCAGAAGCACGGGATCGCGCCCGACCTTTTCCGCACTGCCGGCCGCGCGGAACGAATTGAACCAGCGCACTTCCGGCCGCAGCGCCAGAACATGGTTGAAAACCAGCAGGATGCCGATCAGGAGCACGCCGAGGATCAGGCCGTTGAGGCCGGGATTGGAGAGGAACGCCGTCTGCGCCTGGCGGAAGAGGATGGCGGCCACGAAGCCGACGATGATGAGGAAGATCACCATCGTCCAGAAGAACGCCATGGGGCTCGAAAGTTTATGCGGGTAGTCGTCCCCGGTCTCGGACGACCCTCCCCAGCCCGACAGCGCCAGCTTAGCCATGTAGTCGCATCTCCGCTTTCTCGTCGGGGCGGAGACTAGAGGAAGATTGTGTGGAATTGAAGGGCTTAGCGGCAACAGCGGCGCTTTGGTACGCCGCCGTCCTCAAGCCCGCCTCAGCGCGTCGGCACCGGACGGTGCAGCACGTCGCGCAGCGCCTTGTGGATATATTCGTTGCCGGCAACCACCTCGCCGGCATTGAACATGTCGTTGCCGCCGTCAAAGTCGGTCGCGTAACCGCCGGCCTCGCGAATCAGCAGCACGCCGGTTGCCATGTCCCATTCCGCCAGATCACGCTCCCAGAAACCGTCGAAACGGCCGGCGGCGACATAGGCGAGATCGAGCGCCGTGGAGCCCAAGCGGCGCATGCCGGCGACTTCGCCCATCACATGGCGCAGCTCTATGAGGAACTTGCCGTGGTTGCCGCGACCGAGATGCGGCACGCTGCAGCCGATGACGGCATCCGACAGGGCCTTGCGGGCCGCCACGCGCAGACGGCGATCGTTGAGGAAAGCGCCGCCGCCGCGCTCGGCGGTGAAGAGTTCGTCCGTTGCCGCATTGAGAACGACGGCCGCGACGATCTCCCCGTTGCGCTCCAGCGCGACCGTGCTGGCAAAGAGCGGGATGCCATGCAGGAAGTTGGTCGTACCGTCGAGCGCGTTGACGATCCAGCGGTGCGCACCATCCGTGCCGATGATCTCCTCGGCATCGTCGGCCAGGAAACCATAGGTCGGGCGGGCCTTCATCAGCTCCTCGCGGATCAGCTTCTCGGCCTTTCGGTGCGCCTGCGCGACATATTCGGCCGGGCCCTTGAGCGAAACCTGCAGGTTCTGCACTTCGCCGAAATCACGCGAGAGCGACTTGCCGGCCTTGAAGGCGGCCTGAACCATAACGTTGAGAAGAGCTGAACGAGCCATGAAATGAATGTCCTTCGGGAATGTCCGGCGCATCGGGACGGCGAAAGCCGCGGCGCGCAAATGCACGGGGACCGGATGTGCGGGCTTCAAGACCACAAATTCCGCGAAGTTTCAAGCCTTCAGCCCCTGCATGGGCTGCAATGCAGGGTATGCGATCGTGCAACAGGGTAAATGCGGCGCGCCTTACGAGCCCGAGCGGTACTTGTTGGCCGCGGTGATCGCCGCCTTCTGCTGCTCGTCCGTCAGGCCGAGATAGAAGTCCTCGAGCGAGGGATCGTTCAGCCCGGCACGCCGCGCCAGCACGAACCACTTGCCTGCCTCGATCGGATCGGGGCGCGTGCCGATGGCGTGGATGTAAAGCTGCGCGAGCTTGCTCTGGGCCACGACATTGCCGCCATCGGCCGCGCGCTTCAGCCATTTGAAACCGGTTTCGTAATCCCGCTCGCCCGCCGTGCCGTTCACCAGCCAGATGCCGAGATCGAGCTGGGCCGTGTCGAAGCCCGCGCGGGCCGCCCGCACCAGCCATTCGCGGGCGCGCTTGGTCTTCTCTTCCGGCAGGTCCTTTAGGTTCACATAGATCTGCGCCACGGCATATTGCGCATCCGCGATGCCCTGCTCGGCCGACTTCTCGTAATAGGGCAGTGCGTCGCGCAGCCCCTTGTCGCCGGGACTGTCGGCCACCAGCACCTGCGCATAGTTGAACTGCGCGGAGGCGTTGCCCAGATCGGCCGATTTCTTCATCAGCGCGTCGGCCTTCTTGCGGTCTTCCTGAGACGCCGAGCGCTCCATGAGAAGGATCGCATATTTGAACATGCCGGTTGGATCGCCGCCATTGGCCGCCTGTTCGTACCAGAACAGCGCCTGCTTGCGATCGCGCTTCACGCCTAGGCCCCGGTCGAGGATTTCGGCGACCAGGGTCTGCGCGGCGGGATCGCCGAGCTGCGCGCGCGGAAGGGCAAGCTCCATCGCCGTCAGATAGCGGCCGCGCTGGAAAGCGCCGTAGGCATCGTCCACCTTGCCGGCAAACGGCTTTTCGGCCGGCAGCGCCGGCAGGTCGGCCCCCATGCGGTCGAGCACCGAAAGGCCTGACGACGGACCGTCAGCCGGCTTCTTCTCGTCCTTCTTGGCCTCGTCGGGCTGGTCATCGAGCGCGTCCGGCTTCACGTCGACGGCCGGCTCCTTTTCTCCCGTCTTCGCCTCGTCGGCGGTGACGGACGGCCCCTTCTTGGCCGTCTCCGCAAGGGACGGCACGGCAACGAAAACGCCCGTGGCGAAAAATGCCACCGGCGCGATACGGCAAGCTTGTGAAAGAAGGGCCCTGATCATGAGCGCCTACTATTGCTCAAACCGTGGCGCTTTTTCGTCAAGAAGAGCGTTGACCGCAGCAATCACCTGCGGCGCCTGCGCGGGGTCGGCAAAGACCGCCTTGTCGAGCGCAACGAACTCCGCGCCGGTCTCGGCAACGGCGAGAGCCGAATCCGGATCTGAGCCGCCGAGCACGATGCAGGGAATTTCCACCATCGAGGCCCACCATTCGGCAAGCGCCAGGTTCTTCGGATGCGCCTCCGGCTTGATGTCGCCGCCAATCTTGCCGAAGAAGATATAGTCCGGCTGGATATCGCCGATCTCCAGCGCCTTGTGGCGATCCGTGGCATTGCCGCCGCCGACGATGAGCTTCGGCGTGAACTTTTCCACCGCCTCGGCAAACTCCTGCAGCCCGCCGGTCACATGGATGCCGTCGGCCTTCGTCCGTCCGGCCACGCGCGTATCGCCGGCGACAAGCGCGGCAGCGCCGGCATCCTGGACGATCTGGACGAGCGCTTCCGCATGTTTCTGGAACACGCCGTCATCAAGCCCGTATTGCGGAATGATCACCGAGGCGACATCGCCGCCCTTCAGCGCGCCCTCGAGCATGACGGTTCGCGCGGACAGGTCCTCGCCTTCGGGAAGGATGAGGACGAGACGGCAGCGGTTATCGGCTTCGGACATGGATGGGCACTTTCCTTGAATTGCGGCACTCTGGTCTCGTCATAACAGATCAAAACGGATAGACGGAAGGACGAACAGGATCAATCGCCTTCCATGTCCATCGACCCCTCGATTTATTATGCCGCCATCCCCGCCGTGCTGCTGGTCGGCCTGACGAAGGGCGGCATGGGCGAGGCGCTGGCTCTGATGGGCGTGCCGCTGCTCGCCATGGCCGTGCCTCCGGTACAGGCCGCCGCCATCCTCCTGCCGATCCTGGTGGTGATGGACTGCGTGTCGCTCTGGATCTGGCGCGAACACAACAACAGCACGCTCCTGAAGATGCTGCTACCCGGTGCGCTCATCGGTATCGCCATCGGCTGGGCGACCTCGGCCTATGTGCCGCGGGATGCGCTTCGCCTCATCATCGGCCTGATCACCGTGCTCTTCGTGTTGCGCTACTTCTACAACGGCTGGCGCGCCCGGCATGGCTATGTCGTCGAACCGAAACCGCATCGTCTCATTCCCGCCGCCTTCTTTGGCACGCTTTCCGGCTATGGCAGCTTCGTGGCCCATGCCGGCGGCGCACCGTTTCAGGTCTACGGCCTGCCGCTGAAGCTGCCGCCGCGCGATTACACCGGAGCGGCCGTCCGCTTCTTCGCCATTCTCAATTTCATCAAGCTCGGCCCCTATTTCGCGCTCGGCCAGCTCGACACGACGAACCTCACCATCTCGGCGACGCTCGTGCCGCTCGCCATCGTCGCGACCGCCTTCGGAGGATTTATGGTCAAGCGCATGAAGCCGGACGTCTTCTATCCCTTCATGTATTCCATGGCGCTGATCGCCGGCCTGAAGCTCGTCTATGACGGCGTATTGGCCTTTCTCTGACGGGTTGCTTCGCACCGCACAAAATACTTGCCGCACATGCTGCTTTGCCATAGCGTTCGGCCATGGCGCACCCGGACCCCTTTGCTGCGATTGCCGATCCCAACCGCAGGTTCCTGCTGGAGGAACTGCGGCGTGCGCCGCGCACCGTCAACGAACTCTCCGAAGGCCTGCCAATCAGCCGCCCGGCGGTATCCCAACACCTGAAGGCGCTGCTCGATTCCAACCTGGTCAGCGTGAAGGCCGAGGGAACGAAGCGCATCTACGCCATCAACGCCAGGGGCTTCGACAGGCTCAATCTCTGGCTCGACCAGTTCTGGTCGTAATCCACCGTCCCATCCGAAACAGAACGCCCCGGCAGATCTTCCGACCTGCCGGGGCGTCACGACGTCCATGATTTCGTTTTCGGAAGCGGTTTCGCGAAATGGGCTCCTACCCCGGTCCTCCCATACGGACCATCTGTCCCGCGACTTGCCTCCCTATAATCCCTTTGGAAAAATCCCTGTCGTTTCAGTGAGCTGAGGAGCGAATGCGCTCGATCTCATCCTTGATGCGCAGCTTGCGACGCTTGATGTCTGCAATCGCATCATCGCCCGAGGAGGGCTGCTTGATTGCAGCGTGCAGCTCTTCTTCAAGAGCGAAATGCTTCTTTTCCAGCGTAGCCAGGTGGGCCTCAATCGTCATGTGACAGTTCCTTCCTTTTGCTTGCACCCGGTCACTTGCGTGCCGGATGATCCAGGTTGCAACAAAGTCAGTGTGCCATGTCATTTTTCATTTGTCGAAGGCGAAAACGTGGCAAGGGATAACTTCCCGTTACCGGGGCTTTCGTGATAGGAGCAGGCTTATACAGACTGGGACAGGCGGGCGAACCGCTGCTTCCGACGACGGGGAATAGAGCATGGCAGATCAGGAACAGGCTGAATTGCGGCTTGCCGCCGCACGGCTTCGCCAAGAGCACGAAGACTACGATGCCGCGATCAACGCCATGATCCAGGTCGGCTGCGAAGCCCTCAAAATCCAGCGCATGAAAAAGAAGAAGCTGATCTTGAAGGACAAGCTTTCCAAGCTGGAAGATCAGATCATTCCCGATATCATCGCCTGAACCGGACGAGACGCCTTGGACACCACCGAAACGCCCCCCGTCGCCATCATCATGGGAAGCCAGTCCGACTGGGAGACGATGAAGAACGCCGCCGATACGCTCGATGCGCTCGGCGTCGACTACGAGGCCCGCATCATTTCGGCGCACCGCACGCCCGACAGGCTCTACAGCTTCGCGCGCGGCGCCAAGGCGGAAGGCTTCAAGATCATCATCGCCGGTGCCGGCGGGGCGGCCCATCTGCCGGGTATGGCCGCGGCCATGACGCCGTTGCCGGTCTTCGGCGTGCCGGTCCAGTCGAAAGCCCTTTCCGGCCAGGACAGCCTTCTCTCCATCGTCCAGATGCCGGCCGGCATCCCCGTCGGCACGCTGGCTATCGGCCGGGCCGGCGCGGTCAATGCCGCGCTGCTCGCCGTCGCCGTGCTGGCGCTCAACGATCCCGAGCTTGCCCATCGCCTCGATGAATGGCGCGACAACCAGTCCAACGCGATTGCCGAATATCCCGTGGACGGCCCGCTATGAGCGCCCGCACGATCGGCATCATCGGCGGCGGCCAGCTCGGCCGCATGCTGGCCATGGCGGCCGCGCGTCTCAACCTGCGCACCGTCATCCTCGAGCCACAGGCCGATTGTCCGGCAGCCCAGGTCGCCAACGCCCAGATCGTCGCCGCCTATGACGACGCCGAGGCGCTCGCCGAGCTTGCCCGCATCTGCGACGTCGTGACCTACGAATTCGAAAACGTGCCCGTCGCGGCCGCAGCCGCGCTGGCAAAGGCCGTGCCGGTCTATCCGCCGCCGCGCGCGCTGGAAGTCTCGCAGGACCGTCTCGTCGAAAAGAGTTTTATTCGCGACTGCGGCATCCTTACCGCCGATTTCGCGGCGGTCGACAGCCAGGCCGATCTCGAAGCGGCGCTCGAACGCTTCGGCGGCGTCGGCGTGCTGAAGACCCGCCGGCTGGGCTATGACGGCAAGGGACAGCGGCTCTTCCGCTCGCCGGCCGAAAGCCGCGAGGGCGCCTTCGAGGCGCTGGGCGGCGTGCCGCTGATCCTCGAAAGCCTCGTGCCCTTCGAGCGCGAAGTCTCGATCATCGCCGCGCGCGACAGCGACGGCACCATTGCCTGCTACGATCCGGCCGAGAACGTCCACCTCAACGGCATCCTGCACACCTCGACGCTGCCGGCCGGCGTCAGTGAGGCGACGGCCGACCAGGCCCGCAAGGCGGCCCGCGCCATCCTCGACAGCCTCGGCTATGTCGGCGTCATCGGCGTGGAATTCTTCGTGCTGCCGGATGGCGGTCTCGTCGCCAACGAGATTGCGCCGCGCGTGCACAATTCCGGCCACTGGACGGAGGCGGCCTGCGTCGTCTCGCAGTTCGAGCAGCATATCCGTGCTGTAGCCGGCCACACGCTCGGCGATCCGCGCCGCCATTCGGACTGCGTGATGCAGAATCTGATCGGCGACGATATCGACGATGTGCCGGCCTGGCTTGCCAAGCCTGGCGTGCTCGTCCACCTCTACGGCAAGACGGAAGCCCGCCCGGGCCGCAAAATGGGGCATATTACCCAGCTTTTCGACCGAGACGGGCTGGAAAACCGGCCTTGAGGGCGGAAAACCCGTCGACCGTGGTTGACAGCGCAAATGTCACGGGTTACATGCCTGCCCAACGTGAAAGCGCGCCCGAAACGGCGCGTTTTTGATTGAAGAAATCCGGCGAACTCGTGTCGCCCTGCAATACGCGGATCGAAAACATGAAGATCAAGAATTCGCTCAAGTCGCTCAAGGCTCGCCACCGCGAAAACCGCCTCGTTCGCCGCAAGGGCCGCATCTACATCATCAACAAGCAGAACCCGCGCTTCAAGGCTCGTCAGGGCTGATACGGCGTCGCGGTTGCCTGTCCCGTCAGGGACAGTGTTGATCGAGAAATACAATTGAAGTTGGGCGCATGGCGGTTTACCATAACCGCCATGCGCTTTTTCATGCTTTCCGCTCTTTGCCTTCCCCTTGCTCTCGCCGTGGCCGCGCCCTCCGCTGCCTTCGCTCAGGCCGCAGACAAGGCTTCGCTCGACAAGACGTCCGGTGCCTTCACCACGCAAGCGCAGCGGCTGGACAAGCTGTTCGTTGACTTGAAGCGCGAGGCCGACCCGGATGCGGCGACCGGCATCGCCAACCAGATTCGCCGCGAATGGCAGGATTCCGGCAGCGCCACCATCAACCTCCTGATCCAGTGGGCCGACAAGGCCATGACCGACGACAAGAATGCGGCGGCACTCGATTTCCTCGATGAGGCTATCCGCCTGCGACCCGACTATGTCGAAGGTTGGAACCGCCGCGCGACGCTGCATTTCAAGATGGGCAACTATCGCAAATCGATGTCCGACATCAACCAGGTGCTGAAGATCGAACCCCGCCACTTCGGCGCGCTCGCCGGCATGGCCTCGATTCTCTCCCAGAGCGGCCGGGACGAGCTGGCCATGAAGGCCTGGGAACGCTTCCTCGATATCTACCCGACCGAACGGCAGGCGCAGAAGGAAATGGGCGACCTCGCGGAAAAGCTGACCGGCCAGCGCACCTGATTCTCGTTCGGGTGAACCGGCATGGCGTCACTTGCGTAGATCAGCTATCTCCATCACCGACCGGACCCTTCTTGCCCTCCCCGCTCCGCCCCATGCTGATAGCCCTTCTCGCCGTCCCCTTTGCCATCGCGCTCGCCGGCTACGCCTTCACGGCCTGGAAGGCCAGCGCGATCGAGCAGCAGTATCCCAATGTCGGCGAGCTGATCGACGTCGGCGGCTTTCGCATGAACAGCGTGCTGGTGCCGGCGGGCGACAAGGCGGACCTGCCGCCGCTCGTCTTCATCCACGGCGCAAGCGGCAACCTGCGTGACCAGATGCACGCCTTCCGCACGCGGCTCGAAGGCCGCGCGACCCTGCTCTTTGTCGACAGGCCGGGCCACGGCTATTCCGAACGCGGCGGGCCGGAAAACGCCTGGCCGGACGGACAGGCCAACGCCATTGCCCGCCTGATGGAAAAGCGCGGTATCGACAAGGCGATCATCGTCGCCCATTCCTTCGGCGGCGCGATTGCCGCAAGCTTTGCGCTGGAGCACCCGGAGAAGACCGCCGGCCTGCTGTTCCTCGCTCCCGCCACCCATCCGTGGCCGGGAGGCGTTGACTGGTACTACGATCTCGCCAGGGCACCGTATATCGGCTGGCTGTTCGCGCGCATCGTCGCCCTGCCGGTCGGCCTGTCGCGCATCGACAGCGGCACGCGCTTCGTCTTTGCCCCAAACCCGCGCCCGGACGACTATATCGAAGCGACCGTGCCCGTCCTGGTGCTGCGCCCCGCCGCCTTCCGCAACAATGCCACCGACGTCGCCAATCTCCTGGACTATGTTCGCCGCGTGCAACCGCGCTACCACGAGATCCACACGCCGACGGTGATCGTCACCGGCGATACGGACGGCGTGGTCTATGAGGAAATCCATTCCCGCGGACTGGCGCGCGACATCGCGGGATCGGAACTGGTCTGGATTCACAATCTCGGCCACAAGCCGGATTACGTGGTGACGGACCTTGCCGTCGAGGCGATCGAGAAGATCGCGGGCGCGAAACGCGACCTCCAGGAATCAGCAAGGCGGGCCGAAGCCCGCCTTGCGAAGGATCACGAAAAGTAGCGCGGTTTCAGACGCCGCTGACGCCGTCTGCGCCGATATAGGCGATGCGCAGCATGTTGGTGCCGCCGGGCGTGCGCAACGGCACGCCGGCCGAGATGATGATGCGGTCGCCCGGCTTGCCGAATTCTTCCGTCACGACGATGCGGCAGGCGCGGTTCACCATATCGTCGAGGTCTTCCGCATCGCCGGTGACGACGCAGTGCAGGCCCCAGACGACCGAGAGGCGGCGCGCCGTCTCGATGACCGGCGAGAGCGCCAGGATCGGCACTTCCGGCCGCTCGCGGGCGGCGCGCAGGCCCGTCGTGCCCGACGAGGTGTAACAGACGATGGCCGCGAGCTTCAGCGTCTCGGCGATCTGGTGGGCGGCAAGCGAGATGGCGTCGGCGCCGGTTGCTTCCGGCGGCGTGCGCTGGGCGTAGATGATGCCCGGATAGTGCGGGTCGCGCTCGACCTTGCTCGCGATGGACGCCATGGTGGAGACGGATTCGACCGGATAGGCACCCGAGGCGGATTCGGCCGACAGCATGACGGCGTCGGCGCCCTCGAAGACGGCGGTCGCGACGTCGGAGACTTCGGCGCGGGTCGGGACGGGCGCAGAAATCATCGATTCGAGCATCTGGGTCGCGACGACAACCGGCTTGCCGGCGCGGCGGCAGGCGCGGATGAGCTGCTTCTGCAGGCCCGGAACGGCTTCCAGCGGCATTTCCACGCCGAGGTCGCCACGGGCGACCATCAGGGCGTCCGAGAGGTCGATGATCTCGTCGATACGCTCGATGGCCTGCGGCTTTTCGATCTTCGACATCAGGCCGACGCGGCCGCGCGAAATCTTGCGCACTTCGGCCAGGTCTTCCGGGCGCTGGATGAAGGACAGCGCCACCCAGTCGACGCTACCGGTCGCCAGCACCGCATCGAGGTCGACGCGGTCCTTTTCGGTCAGCGCGCCGACGGGAAGCAGCGTGTCGGGCAGGCTTACACCCTTGCGGTCGGAAATCTTGGTGCCGGAAACGACCGTACAGACGATCGACTTGCCGTCGGACTTCTCGGCGCGCAGGTGCAGCTTGCCGTCGTCGATCAGTAGGCGGTCGCCCGCCTTCACCGCTTCGAGAATTT
Organism: Shinella sp. M31; assembly: GCF_049199205.1. Lineage (NCBI taxonomy): Bacteria > Pseudomonadati > Pseudomonadota > Alphaproteobacteria > Hyphomicrobiales > Rhizobiaceae > Shinella > Shinella sp. M31. The sequence goes on from NZ_JBLZPH010000008.1 coordinate 32,363, forward strand.
CCGGATGGGGCAGGAAGACGCGACTGTTGTCGCCGGGCTCGTCCTTGCTGTCGAGCGTGAAGGTCTGGCCGGGCTTCAGCTCTTCCGAACCGTTGGCGAACTTGCCGACGCGCAGCTTCGGCCCCTGAAGGTCGGCGAGGATGCCGATGGGACGGCCGCAGCGGGCCTCGACGGCCCGGATGCGGCTGATCAGCGTGCGCATCACGTCATGGCTGGCATGGCTCATATTGATGCGGAACAGGTCTGCTCCCGCCTCATGCAGCTTCTGGATCATCTGCTCGTCGGAGGATGCGGGCCCGAGCGTGGCGAGGATTTTGGCTCTTCTGTTCCGTCTCATCAGTTCTGGCTTTCCTGGGTGCCTGGCGTATCGGAAAGCTGCACCATCCAGCTCCCCTGTCGGCCCGTGTCATATTCCTTGAAGCCCATGCGCTGGAAACCGCGGGCAAAGCAGTCCTGCACGCCGGTGATCTTGAACTCGTTCTCGGCGACGCACATGTTGACGTCGCCGGTCCAGCGGCCGCCGCGGGCGGCATCTTCGGCATAGAGATAGTAGTAGCGCGACTGCAACTCGCCCTCGATCAGCGTGGCGCAGGTCGTGGCCGGCACCTGCCACCAGCCCTCGGTCATCCAGCCTTCCTTGGCGCGATAACCGATGGCGACGCCGACGAGGTTCTGCGTGCCGTTACAGACACGGAACTCGGCTTTCGCCTCATTGGGCAGGGAAAGGGCGAGGAAGCCCGCAAAAGTGAAAAGGCCGGCCTGGAGAAGGCGCGTGGCTTTCGGGACGAAGGGGCTGTGGCTCTTGGCTCGCACGGTTTCCAATGGAACTCCGTTGATTTGAATATGCGCTTTCTTGCGACGGCGGGGCATGAATGTCAACGCAACACTAATCGATTACAATTTCACGAAAGGAGAAGGAATCTTTCCTGCAAGCGCAGGCCCCGCGGCTTGCGGGCCGGATCGCCCCATGCGATCAGTCGGCATCAACGGTACAATTTCGGCTAACGGCATGCAGGATCATCCTTCCTTCGAGATCATTGACGGCGACCTCGGCCTCGGGCTCGTCATCCTGGCGGACCATGCCACCAATCTCCTGCCCGAACGTTATGGCCGCCTCGGCCTGCCGGAGAGCGCTTTCGAACGGCACATCGCCTACGACATCGGCGTCGAAGGCGTGGTGCGTGGCCTGAACGCCCGGCTGAACGCGCCGGTCGTGATGAGCCGTTTCTCCCGCCTCCTGATCGACCCCAACCGCGGCGAAGACGACCCGACGCTCGTCATGCGCATTTCCGACGGCGCGATCATTCCAGGCAACCACCCGATCACGCCGGAAGAATGGCAATATCGGCTGGAAACCTATCACCGCCCCTATCACGATGCCGTGTCCCGCACCATCGATGCGGTGGCCCGGCGCACGGGCAGGGCGCCGCTCGTCATGTCCATGCATTCCTTCACCCCGGCCTGGAAGGGCACGCCCCGCCCCTGGCAGGTGACCGTGCTCTGGGACAGCGACCGCCGCGCCGTCGGCCCGCTGCTCGCCGAACTCGAAAACCTCGGCGATGTCGTGGTGGGCGACAACGAACCCTATGACGGGGCGCTGCGCGGCGACACGATGTTCCGCCATTGCATGAAACCGGGCATCGCACATGCGCTCATCGAAATCCGCCAGGACGAGATCGGCGATGCGGCCGGCATTGCCCGCTGGGTCGATCGTCTTGCACCGATCTTTTCGCGGTTGAATGCCGAACCGGCGCTGCACACATACGAGATACATCCCTCCCGCACCGGACCCTATTGATGACAGACCTCAGCAAAGAGCAGCAGACCGAATTCGAAGCCGCCGCCTTCCGGCGCCTCGTCAAGCACCTACGCGAGCGCACGGATGTGCAGAACATCGACATGATGAATCTGGCGGGCTTCTGCCGCAACTGCCTGTCCAACTGGTATCGCGATGCGGCCAACGAGGCGGGCATTCCCCTCGACAAGGAGGCCTCCCGCGAGATCGTCTACGGCATGCCCTATGAGGAATGGCGCGCGCGCTACCAGCGCGAGGCGAATGACGCGCAGAAGACCGCCTTCAAGGTCAACCGCCCGAAAGAATGAGCCGCAACGGCGTGAAAAACCGAAACGCCGTGCGATAGGTCTTGATCTTGCCGGAAGTTCGCGGCAAGTCACGGCCTTCGAATTTTAGCCCATACCAGGACCACCCAAGGAGAAGACCATGTCGGATGCCCACGGCGTCGCACGCGACCAGCTTCGCGCATTCATCGAGCGCATCGAGCGCCTCGAAGAGGAAAAGAAAACCATCGCCGACGATATCAAGGACGTCTACGGCGAAGCCAAGGGCACCGGCTTCGACACGAAGATCCTGCGCAAGGTCATTCAGATCCGCAAGCAGGACAAGGACGAGCGCATGGAACAGGAAGCCATCCTCGACACCTACCTGCAGGCCCTCGGCATGATCGACCTGCCGCCGGACGCCGAATAAGACGGGACGACCGTTGGACGTGAGACGAAGGGGCGCGACGCGCCCCTTTTCTTTGCCTGCATCTGAACCTCGCAGCGATACGCAGCGGCTTCGGAGTTTCGCCGGATTGCCGACATGCTATGACTGTCGTCGGCGCGCAGAGAACATCCCTGCCCCTTGACGGCATGGAGCATGGACACCTTGAGCATTGAAGCCGAAGTCCCGAAACCGGTGGCCAATCGAGCCACACGCCTGACGATTCTGTGCCGTGCGGCCACCCAGGCCAACCAGCAGTCCCGGTTTTCTTCCGCCGATGCCCCGCTGCCCAAGGAGCAGGCGCGATTGAAGGCGCTTGCCAGCGACCTGCGCCCTTTGGACATGGTCCTTCATGCGCCCGAACGCGCCGCCTTCGAAACGGCCGCCGCCTTATCCGCCAGGGTGACCCTGTGTTCGCCCCTCAGGGATGTCGCCTATGGAGCATGGGAGAACCGGACGGTTGCCGATATCGCACACCATTGGCCTGAGGACCTCGAGCGATGGTCGGCGGATCCTGAATCGGCCCCGCACGGCGGAGAATCCTTTGCGGCGGCGCAGGCTCGGGCGGCGGACTGGCTGGAAAGCTATCACGCCGTGGGCGGCAACACGCTGGCCGTAAGCCATGCGATCATCGTCAAGCTGCTGTTCCTCCATGTGGTCGGCGCGCCGCTGACGTCGATCTGGCGCATCGACGTCGCCCCCCTCGGCATGCTGGCCCTGAGCAGTGATGGCAGACGCTGGGCCCTTCGCGGGTTTGGAGCGGGTGCGCCTGACAGTTTTTGAGAGAACGCGAGCCGCAGCCGAGTCAGAACGATATGCGCCACGCTTTAACGAGTATGTCGCAATGCAAAATTTCTTTGCGAATGAACGGTCGGCCTGCGCCGTCCCTCCTCCATCAGCCCCTCATTGAAATCATTTTCAGGCAGACGATGACGTTTCCCACAATCAAGCTTCCCGCCCGCCCCCTCGCCATCAAGGGCGGGGTCATTTCCATTCCCTTCGCCTACTACTTCTCCACGCCTATCCTGTTGGCCATCGCGGTCTTCATGGTGATGACGGAAGGGCCAGGCATTCTGCGCGACTATACGATCAGCCAGAACCCGCTTGTCATCGACGGCACCATTGGCGGCAATTGCACGACGCGCAAAGCCGTCTTCACGACCTGCGAAGTGGATCTTTCCTACGAGCATGACGGCCAGCGTTACGAGAAGGAGGTCGAGGTCATGTTCGTCGATTTCCACACCGGCGACTATGAGACGGGCCTCGTCGTCTCAGCCGATCATCCTGAACTCGCGACGATCAGCCTCGGGCTGGACATGCTATGGAACCGGATCATCACGCTGGCGGCCTTCACGCTTCTGCTTGGCGGCGGGGGTATCGCGATGATCTTCCTCGCATTGCGCATCCTGCGTGTCCGCGGCCGGCTGCGTCACCCCGCGCCGCTCACCGTCATCCCCGTCGAAATCACCGGGATGGACAAGAAGCGCGGCCGCCTTTCGGTCACCTATGCCGACCGGCTGAGCGAGCGGAAGACCAAACGCGTCGCCTTCACCCGCTTCGAAAGCGGGGAAGAGCCGATCATCGTCGGGGATGCCGGCAGCAATGCGGTTGCCCTTGCCGTCTGGCACGGCACGACCGCGCTGCCCGTGCTGCTCGACGACCGGTTGGAGCGCATCGACCTGACCGCGCAGGAACGGGCGGAAGCGCTCGCCCCGCTACACGCCGCCGCCGCATCAACCGGCCATCAGAGCGCCATCGCGCTTGCTCCGGCAAAGAAGGGCATGTCGCTCGCGCGCCGGCTCGGTCTCTTCCTGCTTCTGATTGTCCTCATCGTCGGCGGCATTGTCGGCTATTGGCTGTGGTACGTGACGAGCGCGCCCTCGCAATACAACTCGCCGGGAATGGACATCAACAACATGATGCCCGAAGCGCTCAACCGCTGGGGCTGCAGCCAGCTGCAAAGCCGCTTCGGCGATGGCCCCGCCCCTTTCGGCTGCACGGCTGCGGATTATCAGAGCTGGAAATGACAAAAGTGTCCCGGCAGAGCGGCGACCATCGTTCCTGATGCAGTTGAGCTGAAACCGTCGTCGACGCGTTCTCCGCTAACACACACAAAAGCCCGCCGGATCGCTCCGGCGGGCTTTTTTTGATCTCGGTCTTCAGAGGCTCAGTCGAACTTGCGGACTTCCATGAAGTTGACCGCATTGCCGCTGAAACGGGCGCTGTCGATCGATTTGCCCTCCGGCTGGAAGCCGGCCATGTAGACGGTGGTCGGCGCGGCGCGCAGCGTGCGGCTTACGAAGCGCGGTGCTTTGACCGGCTTGGAGAGCGTCACCATGTTGCCTTGCTCGAGCGCCCATTTGGAAATGATCTTCTGCGTCAGCTTCGGCTCGGTGCGGATCGCACCGCGGCTTGCGGCATCGGCATCCTTCTTCTTCGGACGACCGCCCTTCGACGGCGTTTCCTCGACAGCCTTGCCGTCGAAGGCATCGACGCCCGCCATCGACCGCGTGGCGGCATTGTCGGAAGTCAGCGCGGCCAGCTCGACCGGATTGCCCTGATCGTCCCCCGCCGTCGGATCGGCGAGGGCGGCAAGCCCCGCGCGGTCGGCGGTGGATGGAAGCGCGACCTTGGCCTCGGCCGCCGCCATCAGCGCGGTCTGCGACTGGTCATCAAGCTCGACCTGCGGGCGAAGGCCCGGCACCGGCACCATGGCCAGCTCCTCACCGTCTTCCGCAGCAGCGGCTGCCACGGCCGCCGTCATGGCTTCACCGGACTGGGCCTCACCAAGCTGAGCATCGCCAGCCTGGGTGCGAGCACCCAGCATGACGGGCAGAGGCACCTTGTAGGCCGCCAGGTCTTCGAATTCAGGCTTCTGCTCTTCGGTCGTCGTCGCCGCTTCGAGGGCCGCGACGGCACCGCTCGTCGTCGGTGCGACAAGGGCGAGTTCGCTGGTCGTCTCGGCCGCCTTGAAGGCGGGACGGCTACCGGGAACCGGCGCGTTGAAGGCAAGCTCGGTCTCGGCCTCGGTCGCAACCGGCTTCTGGTCGGCAACGGCCTTCGCAGGCGCGCCGCCCGTCTCGCCGCCTTCATCGAAGGAATCGGCGATCGTGACATTGCTGCTCGCGATCATTTCGGGTTCTTCATCCTCGTCGCCACCGCCGCCGAAGAGTGCGGCAAGGAAGCCGCCCTTGCGCTTGGACGCACTCGGCGTGGAACCGCCGCCGGCAACCTGGATGGCGTCGGAACCGACGCGACGCTTGTAATCGGCAACGGCCTGCTGGTAGCCCGGCAGCGGCTTGCCGTCGGTCGGCACATGCATGGTCTTGCCGTCGGGGAAGAGGCGCACCAGCTCCTGGCGGCTCATGCGCGGCCAGGCGCGCACGCTGCCGACGTCGAGATGCACGAAGGGCGAACCGGAGGTCGGGTAGAAACCGACGCCGCCGACCTGGAATTTCATGGCGGTGGCGCGCAGCGTCGCGAGCTTCACGCCCGGAATATAGAAGTCCATCGCCTTGCCGAGCATGTGCTGGCTCTTCTTGGCGACGCCCTTGGAGCGCGAGCGCAGCATGCCGTTCGTGGCCGGCGAGCGATAGGCGGAAACGACGTTGATGTAACCCGATGCGCCGACCTTCTGGTAGACTTCCCAGACGAGGTCGAACAGGCGCGGATCCATGCGCGTCGGCTCGTTGCGGCGCCAGTCGCGCAGGAACGTGTTGAGCTGCTTCAGGCCGCGCTGGTCATACCGGCCATTGCGCTTGAAGGTGATCTCCGCCTTTTCCTTGGTGTGGATGAAAAAGAGCTTGAGCGTGCGGTTGCCGCTCTCGGCCTGGACCGTCGCGGGAATGGCCGTCGGCAGAATGAGGGCAGCAGAGAGCACAGCCGTGGACAAAGCCTTGGGCAGCTTTTGCAACACTGTTTTGCAGAGGCTGCCAAGGGTGCTCCCCCGGCGCTTCATCGATGCGAACAAATTTGCCAACTCTTTCCCCGTCCGAAGGACAACGAACGTCCGTTATCCCAGATGACTGCCAATTGCGGTGAGAGCATGGCAAATCCGCCACACTCGTCATCGCGCACCCGTTATAGTGAACAATCCACTAACAGGGAATAAACGGCAATCGCGAAATCTCAAACGGCCGGGATTCCAACGGTTTTTACGCAGCTTCCTTCAGCGGATTGTCCGGATCGATACCGTAATCCTTGAGTTTGCGGTAGAGCGTCGAGCGGCCGATGCCCAATTTGCGGGCAACCTGGCTCATCTGGCCATGATAGAATTTCAAGGCAAAGCGAATGAGTTCCTCTTCCACATCGGCCAGTTTGCGCACATGACCGCCCTTGTCGACACTCGGAATGGCGTTGTCGGGCGTGCCGTGGACGTCGGAGGAGACCGATTCGTTCGGCCGGAAATCCGGGTAGACGCTCGGCAGGCGAGCATCGCCTGAAAGCTCGGGCATATGCGCCGTTGCGGCGTCCCAGGTGACCGCGCCGTCCTCAGCCAGACCGTAACCCGGAACCTGCGCGGCGATCTGCGGGAAGTCCGTGGCATGGAGCTCCGCCCCTTCCGACAGCACGACGGCGCGGAAGATGGCGTTTTCCAGCTGGCGGATGTTGCCCGGCCAGTCATAGGCCGTCAGAAGCGCCATGGCGCCGGCGGAGACGGAAAGCGGGCGGGCAAGCTTCTGCTCGCCGGCAAAGCGCTGTACGAAGGCACGCACCAGAACCGGGATGTCCTCCTTGCGGCGACGCAGCGCCGGAATGGTGATGGGGAAGACGTTGAGGCGGTAATAGAGGTCCTCGCGGAAGCGGCCTTCGCGCACTTCGTTGATGAGGTCGCGGTTGGTCGCCGAGATGAGGCGCACATTGACCTTCTGCGGGAAGCGGGCGCCGATCGTCTCGATCTCGCCCTGTTGCACGGCGCGCAACAGCTTCACCTGCACGTCAAGCGGCAGGTCGCCGATCTCGTCGAGGAACAGCGTGCCGCCGTCGGCCTCCATGAATTTTCCGGTATGGCGCTCCGTCGCACCCGTGAAAGCGCCCTTCTCGTGGCCGAAGAGAATGCTCTCGACGAGATTATGCGGAATGGCGCCGCAATTGACGGTGACGAAGGGCTTGTGGGCACGGTCGCTGCCGGCCTGGATGGCACGGGCCACCATTTCCTTGCCGACGCCTGATTCGCCTTCCAGCACGACCGGGATGTTGGACTGCGCGGCGCGGCGGCCAAGCTCGATGACGCGCAGCATTTCGGAACTGGCCGAAACGATATCGTCGAACTGCACGGTCTCGTTGCGATTGCGGCGTCCGCCGCGGCCGCGGCCTTCCCGCTGGTCGACCTTCAGCGCGTTGCCGAGAGCGACGCCGAGGCGTTCGGGCGAAACCGGCTTTACCACGAAATCGAAGGCGCCGGCGCGCATGGCCATGACGACGGTCTCGATGCCGCCCTGTCCGGTCTGCACGATCACGGGGATCGTGTTTTCGCGTTCGGCGAGCGCGTCGAGAAAGGCCGTGCCGTTCATTTCCGGCATCATCAGGTCGAGCAGGATCACATTGATCAGACCGCCCTTGCGATCGAGCATGTCGAGACCCGCACGACCATTTTCCGCCATATGGGCGACATGGCCGGAACGCTCGATCATGTTCTTCAACAGCCTGCGCTGGACAGGATCATCGTCGATGACAAGAATATGGGCCGTCACTGGAACCTCCTTGCCCAGGCGTGCGTCATGCACGCCGAAGGGAACTGAACACCAGCGGACCATGACAGGAAGGGTTGAACATGCCGTTTTGAGAAAGGCTTGCATTTTAACCAATGCCGACGCAAGCAAGGGGCCGATCCGCCCACCAGGAAGAGAGATAGAGATGACGCGTAATTTCCCCGCACCCCGCATCGCCTTCGCCCCGGCGGACGCCGCCGCAAGCGCCGAGCTGGGCAATCTTCCCGGCTGGAACCTCGGCGATCTCTATCCCTCGCAGACCTCCCCGGAATTCATCGGCGACATGAAGAAGGCCGAGGCGGACACGCTCGCCTTCGAAGCCAAGTGGAAGGGCAAGCTCGACGCCGCCACGGAAAAAAACGGCGAAGAAGGCATTGGCGCGGCCGTGCGTGAATTCGAGGCGCTGGAAGACGTGATGGGCCGACTCATCTCCTTTGCCGGCCTCACCTATTTCACCAACACGACCGAACCCGCCAACGGCAAATTCTATGGCGACGCGCAGGCGAAGCTGACCGATCTCGGCGCGCATCTCCTGTTTTTCTCGCTTGAACTCAACAGGATAGCGGACGAGCGCATCGAAGCGGCGCTGACGAACGACGCGCTCGCCGCGCATTACCGCCCGTGGATCGAGGACCTGCGCAAGGACAAACCCTACCAGCTCGACGACAAAACCGAACAGCTCTTCCTCGAAAAATCGATGACCGGTGCCGCCGCCTGGAACCGCCTGTTCGACGAGACCATGGCGTCGTTGCGCTACACGATCGACGGCGAGGAGCTGCCGCTTGAAATCGCCCTTAACCAGCTCCAGTCGCCCGACCGGGAAGCCCGCCGCAAGGCCGCGCAGGCGCTGGCAAAGACCTTCCAGGACAATATCCGCACCTTCGCGCTGATCACCAACACGCTCGCCAAGGATAAGGAAATCTCCGACCGCTGGCGCGGCTTCGAGGACATTGCCGACAGCCGGCATCTGGCCAACCGCGTCGAGCCGGAAGTGGTCGCCGCACTCGCGCAAGCCGTGCGCGAAGCGTATCCGCGCCTCTCGCACCGCTACTATGCGATGAAGGCGAAGTGGCTCGGAATGGAGCAGATGGAGTTCTGGGATCGCAACGCGCCCCTTCCCGAGACACCCGATGCGACGATCCCCTGGACCGAGGCGCGCGACACCGTGCTCTCCGCCTATGGGGCCTTCGCGCCCGAAATGGCCGACATCGCCAAAAAGTTCTTCGACAAGGGCTGGATCGACGCGCCGGTCCGCCCCGGCAAGGCGCCGGGCGCCTTCGCCCATCCGACCGTGCCCTCCGCGCATCCCTATGTTCTCGTGAATTACATGGGCAAGCCGCGCGACGTGATGACGCTCGCCCACGAGCTTGGCCATGGCGTGCATCAGGTTCTAGCCGGCGGCCAGGGCGCGCTGATGGCCTCCACACCGCTGACGCTGGCCGAAACGGCGTCGGTCTTCGGCGAGATGCTGACCTTCCGCAGCCTGCTCGACAAGACGAAAGACAATCGCGAGCGCAAGGCCATGCTCGCCCAGAAGGTCGAGGACATGATCAACACGGTCGTGCGCCAGATCGCCTTCTATGAATTCGAGCGCAAGGTGCACACCGCCCGCAAGGAGGGCGAGCTGACCGCCGAGCAGATCGGCGAATTGTGGCTCTCCGTGCAGGGCGAAAGCCTTGGCCCGGCGATCCGCATTTCCGAGGGTTACGAGACCTATTGGGCCTATATCCCCCACTTCATCCACTCGCCCTTCTACGTCTATGCCTATGCCTTCGGCGATTGCCTGGTGAATTCGCTCTATGCCGTCTACCAGCAGGCGGAAGCCGGCTTCCAGGCGAAGTATTTCGACCTGCTCAAGGCCGGCGGCACGAAGCATCACTCGGAACTCCTGAAGCCCTTCGGCCTCGATGCCAGCGATCCGTCGTTCTGGAGCAAGGGACTGTCGATGATCGAGGGGCTGATCGACGAACTGGAAGCGCTTGATAAGGCCTCCTCTTAAAAGAAGCCGGACAGCAGCATGACCGATCGCGAACGCTTTGTGCTCCTCAGGGACGACCGCGAGGACCGGACGGTGGTTTTCGCCGATCCGCTCGCCGTCGTCACCGTGCGCGATCGCGCCGGCTTCGAGGCCGCCTTCACGGCGCTCCAGAAGGCGCATGAGGAAGGCCACTGGATCGCCGGCTTCATGAGCTATGAGGCCGGCCATCTCTTCGAGGAGAAGCTGGCCGGCTTTGCCGAAGAAAACCGCCCGACACCGCTGATGAGCTTCGGCATTTTCGAAAAGCCGGCCGACGACCATCCGCTGGCAAGGCCGCGCCAGCGCACGGAAAACGAACCGTTCCTTACCGAGCCGAAAGCGCACTGGGATTTCGAGACCTATCGCAGCCGCTTCGAGCGCCTGCACCGGCACCTGCGCGAGGGCGACTGCTACCAGGCGAACCTCACCATGCCGATCCGCGCCCGCTGGAGCGGCGATCCGCTCGCCGCCTTCTGGTCGCTGATCGAGCGCCAGCCGGTGCGCTACGGCGCCTTCGTCTCGCTCGACGGGCCGCTGCTGCTCTCCCGTTCGCCAGAACTCTTCTTCGATATCGACGGGGACGGCTGGATCGAGACGCATCCGATGAAGGGCACCGCGCCGCGCGGGGCGAATGCCGCCGAGGATGCGGACATTATCGCCGCAATGCAGGCCGATCCGAAGTCGCAGGCGGAAAACCGCATGATCGTCGATCTGCTGCGCAACGATATCTCGCGCATCTCGGAGGTCGGCACGCTGCATGTGCCCAAACTCTTCGCCGTCGAGACCTATCCGACGGTGCACCAGATGGTGAGCCATGTGCGGGCAAAGCTGCTGCCCGACATCTCCATCCGCGATATCTTCGCCGCCCTCTTCCCCTGCGGCTCGATTACCGGCGCGCCGAAGATGAGCGCCATGAAGATATTGCACGATCTGGAGGACGGCCCGCGCGACGCCTATTGCGGCGCCATCGGCATGATCGCGCCCGACGGCACCATGCGCTTCAACGTCGCCATCCGCACCATCTCGATCTTCGAGGACGGCAACGCCGTCTTCAATGTCGGCGGCGGCATCGTCTTCGATTCCACCGCCGAGGCGGAATATGAGGAGTGCCTGCTGAAGGCGCGCTTTGCCGTGGGGGACCAATGGATCTCTCGCTGATCGAGACCCTGCGCTGGCAACCCGGCACCGGCTTCGTGCGGCTCGAGCGGCACCTGGCGCGGCTTGCCCGCTCGGCAGACGCCCTCGGAATGGCTGGAGCCGAGAAGGCAAAGGATGCCTTGTTCGCGGCGCTACCGCCCTCTGCCCTGCACGCACACCCTCTCCGCATCCGTCTCGAACTGTTCGCCGACGGCCGGATCGAAATCCAGACCGCCGCCTTCACCCCTCTCACGCCCGATACCGCATGGCGTCTGAAAATCGCCGAAACACGCCTTGCCTCGACCGACCCGCTGCTGCGTCATAAGACCTCCCGCCGCGCACTTTATGCCAAGGCGCGTGCGGAATTCCCGGCAAGCGAAGCCGACGAGGTGATTCTGCTCAACGAACGCGGCGAACTCTGCGAAGGCACGATCACCACGCTCTTCCTTGATGACGGTTCCGGCATCCTGAAAACCCCGCCGCTCGCCGCCGGTCTGCTGGCCGGCGTGCTGCGTGCGGAACTGCTGGAACGCGGGAAAGCCGTCGAGGCCGTGCTGCGGCCGGATGACCTGTCGAAGGGCCAAATCTTCGTCGGCAATTCGCTGCGCGGGCTCATCAGAGCCACGCTTTCCAAAGTCGAAATGCCGGGCATTAACGCCGGTTAACAATATCACGGCAGAAAACCGCACATTCCCTTTATTGTGACAGAAATCTGTGCTCTAGCGCTGCCATTATGCTATGGGGCGCGTCAAAGCCCCGATTTTTAGCGCAAAGCGGCCGTCCGCAGGAGACCCAAATGGCAGACAGCACCTATCCGGTACATGGCGAAATCACCGGCCCGATCGTGATGATCGGCTTCGGTTCGATCGGACGCGGCACCCTGCCGCTCATCGAGCGCCACTTCAAGTATGACCGGAACCGGCTGATCGTCATCGAGCCGCGCGAAGACGCCGCCGACGCCGAAATCTATGCCCGCCATGGCGTGCGCCACATCAAGGCCCATGTCACCAAGGACAACTACAAGGAGCTGCTGAAGCCGCTCCTCACCGAAGGCGAAGGCCAGGGCTTCTGCGTCAACCTGTCGGTCGATACCGGCTCCGTCGACCTGATGAAGCTGTGCCGCAAGCTCGACGTTCTCTATATCGATACGGTCGTCGAGCCCTGGCTCGGCTTCTATTTCGACAAGGACATGAAGAACGCCGACCGCACGAACTATGCGCTGCGCGAAACGCTGCGCAAGGAGAAGGAAAAGAACCCGGGCGGCACGACGGCGGTTTCGACCTGCGGCGCCAATCCCGGCATGGTTTCCTGGTTCGTCAAGCAGGCGCTCCTGAACCTTGCCAACGATCTCGACATCAAATTCGAAGAGCCCGCGCAGGACGACCGCGAAGGCTGGGCGAAGCTGATGAAGAAGGTCGGCGTCAAGGGCATCCATATCGCCGAGCGCGACACGCAGCGCACCAAGAACCCGAAGCCGTTCAACACCTTCTGGAACACCTGGTCGGTCGAGGGCTTCATCTCGGAAGGCCTGCAGCCGGCCGAACTCGGCTGGGGCACCCATGAAGAATGGATGCCGAAGAACGCCAAGAAGCACAAGAAGGGCTGCAAAGCGGCGATCTATCTCGAGCAGCCCGGCGCCAACACGCGCGTGCGCTCCTGGTGCCCGACGCCCGGCCCGCAATACGGCTTCCTTGTCACCCACAACGAGTCGATCTCGATTGCCGACTTCTTCACGGTGCGCGACAAGGACGGCCACGTCACTTTCCGTCCGACCTGCCACTATGCCTATCACCCGGCCAACGACGCGGTGATCTCGCTGCACGAGATGTTCGGCAATGGCGGCAACCAGCAGCCGGTCCTGCACGTTCTCGACGAGAACGAACTGGTCGATGGCGTCGACGAACTCGGCGTGCTGCTCTACGGCCACGACAAGAACGCCTACTGGTACGGCTCGCGCCTGTCGCTGGAAGAAACCCGCCGCATCGCCCCCTACCAGAACGCGACCGGCCTGCAGGTGACGTCGGCCGTGCTCGCCGGCATGGTCTGGGCGCTGGAAAACCCGAAGGCCGGTATCGTCGAGGCCGACGAGGTCGATTACAAGCGCTGCCTGGAAGTGCAGACGCCCTATCTCGGCCCGGTCGAAGGCCACTACACCGACTGGACCCCGCTCGACGGCCGTCCGGGCCTCTTCCCGGAAGACCTCGACACGAAGGATCCGTGGCAATTCAAGAACATCCTCGTTCGCTGAACCGGCCCACAAAACCAAATGCCAGACGCCCGCGGCCAAACCGCGGACGTCTTCGCTTTCAATGGGATAATGCCCGTTCGCTACCATGCGTATCTTGCTTTCGCAGGCTCTTCACGGCATGGTTTGCCGAATTGGACGGGCGGTTCGCCGCCGTGACCCTGGAGAACCCTATGAAGCCGATCACAGTCCTCAGCCTGCTGACCGCCGCCGTTGCCCTTTCCGCCTGCCAGAGCGAACGCGCACCGCGCGAGCTGCCGCCGATCCAGCAGCCGCAGCAGACCGGCGTCGAGGGCGCCTGGGTCGATCCGAACGGCATCGTCTCCACGTTCCAGGCCGGCACCTTCTCGACGCGCACGACCGATACAAACCAGCTCCTGGCATCCGGCACCTATGTGAAATCGTCCCCCACGCTGGTCGAGATCAACATGACCTCGCTGGTGCGCAACACGCAGTCCAAGGTCAATTGCGCGCTTATCAGCCAGCGCCAGCTGAACTGCACGACCGCGGAAGGCGCGCAGTTCTCGCTCGCCCGCCGCACGTAACGTCAGGCAGAGATCGAACGAAAGGGCCGCGAGGCCCTTTTTTCGTTTCGGCTGATAAGCTCGCCCGATTTCGCTTCGCCCTCTTTTCTCTTGAAGTTGCCGCCGAGCGGTGAAAACATCCTCTCGGCCGGCCGTGCCGTTTCCGCTCCAAGGCGAAACGGACGGCCCCTGCCGCGCTCTCCAGCGCCGGCACAAACCAGGAGATGAGGACCATGACGATTTTCCGATCCGGCTTTCTCGCCGCCTCCATCATCGCGCTCTCCAGCGGCTCGGCGCTCGCCGATTACGAGCTGAACATCCTGCACATCAACGACCTGCATTCGCGCATCGAGGCGATCAACAAGTTCGATTCGACCTGCTCGGCCGAGGAGGAAGGCAAGGGCGAATGCTTCGGCGGCGTGGCGCGCCTGAAGGCTGCGATCGACGCCCAGCGCCAGGCGCTGTCGGGCAAGAACGTGCTGCTCCTCAATGCCGGCGACAATTTCCAGGGCTCGCTCTTCTACACGACCTACAAGGGTGCGGCCGAAGCGGAATTCCTCAATCTCATGAAGTTCGATGCCATGACCGTCGGCAACCATGAATTCGACGACAGCGAGGACGGCCTTGCCGCCTTCCTCGACAAGGTGCAGTTCCCCGTCGTTACCGCCAATGTCGCCGCCGGCGCAGGTTCGAAGCTCGGTGACCGTATCAAACCCTTCATCGTGCTCGATCAGGGCGGCCAGAAGATCGGCATCGTCGGCGCGGTCGCCAATGATACGGCGGAACTCTCCTCGCCCGGCCCGAACGTGCTGATCGGCGACGACGTCGCCGATATCACCGCCGCCATCGGCGAGCTGAAAAAGCAGGGCGTCAACAAGATCATCGCGCTCACCCATGTCGGCTATCCCCGCGATCTCGCGGCGATCGCCAAGATCCCCGACGTCGACGTGGTGGTCGGCGGCCATACCAACACGTTCCTGTCCAACACCTCGGACAAGGCGGAAGGCCCCTATCCGACGCTGGTCGACAATCCCGGCGGCTACAAGGTACCGGTCGTGCAGGCCGGCGCCTATACGAAATATCTCGGCGACCTGAAGGTCGTCTTCGACGACGCCGGCGTGGTGAAGGAAGCCTCCGGCGAGCCGATCCTGATCGATTCCAAGATCAAGCCGGACGAAGCCGTGCTCGCCCGCATCAAGGAACTCTCCGGCCCGATCGAGGAGCTGAAGAACAAGATCGTCGCCGAAAGTTCAGCCCCGATCGACGGTTCGCGCGAAACCTGCCGCGCCGCCGAATGCGCCATGGGCAACCTCGTGACGGACGCCATCCTCGACCGCACCAAGGATCAGGGCATCACCATCGCCATCACTAATGGCGGCGGCCTGCGCGCCTCCATCGACGGCGGCCCGGTTTCGATGGGCGAGGTGATTTCCGTCCTGCCCTTCCAGAACACCGTCGCGACCTTCCAGCTCAAGGGCTCCGACCTCGTCGCCGCGCTTGAAAACGGCCTCAGCCAGATCGAGGAAGGCGCCGGCCGCTTTCCGCAGGTCTCCGGCCTGAAATACGCCTTCGACAAATCGAAGCCGGCCGGCAGCCGCGTCGTCTCCGTCGAGGTGAAGGAGGGCGATGCCTTCGTGCCGCTCGATCCGGCCAAGACCTACGGCGTCGTCTCGAACAACTATATGCGCTCGGGCGGCGACGGTTACTCGGTCTTCGCGAAATCCGGGCAGAACGCCTATGATTTCGGCCCGAACCTCG
The DNA here is from genome assembly GCF_049199205.1 of Shinella sp. M31. NCBI lineage: Bacteria > Pseudomonadati > Pseudomonadota > Alphaproteobacteria > Hyphomicrobiales > Rhizobiaceae > Shinella > Shinella sp. M31. Next base: position 48,258 of record NZ_JBLZPH010000008.1, read on the forward strand.
AACTGGTCGTCGCCGATTATCTGGCCGCGCACCAGCCCTACAAGCCCTATACGGATGGTCGTATCACCGAGGTTGCCGCATCGGCACCCGCGACGGCCGACGCCGCGACCGGCACCGAGGCAAAGCCCGCGGCTTCCACGGACACCGCCGCAAAGTCGGCCGAGGGCACGGCGACCTCGGGTGAGGCCACGTCCACCACGACGACGGCAACCGAGACGAAGCCGGCCACCACGACCGACACTGCCGTGACGTCGACGGAAGGCGCCGCGACGACTACGACCAACACGTCCGCCTCCAGCGCCGCCATGGCCGGCGGCAAGCATGTTATCGCCCGGGGCGATACGCTGTGGGATCTCGCCAAGGCCGCCTATGGCGATGGCACGCTGTGGCGCAAGATCGCGGAGGCCAACGGCAATCCGCGTCCGCGCGCGCTGCATGTCGGCAAAGAACTGTCCATCCCGCCGAAATAGGCCCGAGCGAAATAAGGACGATTTGTCTCCACTCTTTCTGCCGGTCCGGGCTTTCCCGGACCGGCATTTCTTTTTAGAACCATTCCGAACCGGACGGCCCTCCGCCGCGTAGAAGAACACTGACCGAAACCCCGCACGCACAGGACCGAAACATGCAGGACATCACCGCCAAGCCCGCCAGCCATCCGCCCGTCAAACACGGCAAGGTCGGCGTCCTGCTCGTCAATCTCGGCACGCCCGACGGCACCGACACCACCTCCATGCGCCGCTACCTGAAGGAATTCCTGACGGACAAGCGCGTCATCGAATGGCCGAGGATCGCCTGGTATCCGATCCTGTTCGGCATCGTGCTCAACACCCGGCCCGGCAAGGTGGGCAAGGCCTATGAGACGATCTGGAACAAGGACAGGAACGAAAGTTACCTGCGCACCTATACCCGCAGCCAGGCGGAACTGATGGCGGCATCGCTTGCCGAACACAGCCACATCGTCGTCGACTGGGCCATGCGCTACGGACAGCCGTCGATCGCCTCGCGCATGGAGTATCTCCAGAAGCAGGGCTGCGAACGCATCCTCGTCTTCCCGCTCTATCCGCAATATGCGGCAGCGACGACCGCAACCGTCAATGACAAAGCCTTCGAATTCCTGCTCAAGCAGCGTTGGCAGCCGGCGCTGCGCACCGTGCCGCCGTATCACGACGACCCGACCTATATCGACGCGCTCGCCGTCTCGATCGAAAAGCACTTGGCGACGCTCGACTGGGAGCCGGAGCGCGTGCTGACCTCCTTCCACGGCATTCCCAAAAGCTATTTCGACAAGGGCGACCCCTATTACTGCCAGTGCCAGAAGACCGCGCGCCTCTTGCGCGAACGGCTCGGCTGGTCTGAGGAGAAGCTGATGGTCACCTTCCAGTCCCGCTTCGGGCCGGAAGAATGGCTGCAGCCCTATACGGACAAGACCGTCGAAAAGCTTGCGCAGGACGGCATCAAGCGCATCGCGGTGCTCAATCCCGGCTTCGTCTCCGATTGCCTGGAAACGCTGGAAGAGATCGCCGAGCAGGCGGCCGAAAGCTTCCTGCACCATGGCGGCGAGAAATTCGCCCACATCCCCTGTCTGAACGATTCTGCTGAAGGCATGGCTGTTCTGGAGAAAGTCGTGCGGCGCGAGCTTTCCGGCTGGATCTGATCCAGGATAAATCCGCCTCTCCTCCAAATAGACTGGCGTCGCGAGCCGTATTCCTTAAAAGTGGCTTGCACCGCATCGCTATCTGTTGGGAAGAAGGAATATGGAATTGGCCGGACTGGATATCGTTGTCATCGCGCTCGTGCTCTTCGTCATCGTGACGTTGTTTGCCGGCATCAAGACGGTCCCGCAGGGCTATCAATATACGGTCGAGCGGTTCGGCCGCTATACGCGCACGCTGGAGCCCGGCCTCAACTTCATCACGCCCTATGTCAATCGCATCGGCGCCAAGTTGAACGTGATGGAGCAGGTGCTCGATATCCCGCAGCAGGAAGTCATCACCCGCGACAATGCCAGCGTCGCCTCCGACGCCGTCGCCTTCTACCAGATCCTCAATGCCGCCCAGGCCGCCTACCAGGTCGCCAATCTGCAGCACGCCATCATCAACCTCACCATGACCAATATCCGCTCGGTCATGGGCTCGATGGATCTCGACGAGCTCCTGTCCAACCGCGACAAGATCAACGACCAGCTGCTGCGCGTCGTCGATGAAGCCGCCCATCCGTGGGGGGTGAAGATCACCCGCGTCGAGATCAAGGACATCGCGCCGCCGAAGGATCTCGTCGATTCGATGGCCCGCCAGATGAAGGCCGAGCGCGAGAAGCGCGCGCAGGTGCTGGAAGCCGAAGGTTCGCGCAACGCGCAGATCCTCCGCGCCGAAGGTGCCAAGCAGTCCGCCATCCTCGAGGCCGAAGGCACGCGTGAGGCCGCCTTCCGCGACGCCGAGGCGCGCGAACGTCTCGCCGAGGCCGAAGCCAAGGCGACGAAGATGGTTTCGGAAGCCATCGCCGCCGGCAATGTGCAGGCCATCAATTACTTCGTCGCGCAGAAATACACGGAGGCGATGGCCGCTATCGGCAAGGCGAACAATTCCAAGATCGTGCTGATGCCGATGGAAGCCTCCTCGCTGATCGGCTCGCTCGGCGGCATCGGCGCCATCGCGCGCGAAGTCTTCGGCAGTGACGGCTCTGCCGCCCAGCCGGTCAACACGCCGCGCGCCCGCCAGACGACGCCGGCGACGACCACGACCGCCTCGACGCCCGCCTTCCGCAATCCGTTCGACACGACGCCGCAGGGAACGTGACATGATCCAGCGCATCGTCACGGAACTCGGCCCCTGGGCCTGGTGGGTTCTGGGGATCGTCCTTCTCATCCTCGAAGTGCTGATGCCCGGTGTCTTCCTGGTCTGGATCGGCATCGCGGCGATCGTCACCGGCGCGCTTTCGCTGCTGCTTTGGGAAGCCGGTTTCTGGACGTGGCACGTTCAGTGGCTGGTTTTTGCCGCGCTGTCTCTGGCGTCCCTGTTCATCGGCCGCCGGATCGTCAGCACCCGCCTGGCCTCCGACCAGCCGCACCTGAACCAGCGCGGCCAGAGCCTCGTCGGCCGCACGGCGACGCTGGAGCAGCCGATCGCCGAAGGGCGCGGCCGCATCCGTCTGGATGATACGATGTGGAGCGTCGAGGGACCGGACCTGCCAGTCGGCGCGCGCGTGCGCGTCACGGCCAGCAATGGCCGCGATCTCACCGTCGAACAAGTCTGACGGCGATCAGGCGACGCCGATCCTGAGCAGGTCGTGGAAATGCACGACGCCGACCGGGCGGAAGGTCTCGTCGGTAACGATCAGCGCCGAAATGTTGTGCTGGTTGAGCAGGCCGAGCGCCGCCGTCGCCAGCGTGGCCGGCTTCACGGTCTTCGGATTGCGCGTCATGATGGCGTCGACGTCGAGTTCGGCGAGGTTGCGCGTCAGATTACGGGCGATGTCGCCGTCCGTGACGATGCCGACGAGGATGCCTTCGTCGTTGATGACGCCGACGCAGCCATAGCGCTTCTGTGCCAGCGTCATGATGGCGTCGGGCATCGACGTGCCGAGCGCCACGAGCGGCATGTTCTCGCCGCTGTGCATGATATCGCCGACATGCGAGAGGCTCGCGCCCAGCTTGCCGCCGGGATGGAAGGTCTTGAAATCGGTCGCGGTGAAACCGCGCGCCTCGAGCAGCGCGACGGCAAGCGCATCGCCGAGCGCCAGCTGCATCAGCGTCGAGGTGGTCGGCGCCAGACCGTGCGGGCAGGCTTCCTGCTCCTTCGGCAAGAGCAGCAGCGTATCGGCTTCGCGCGCCAGAGCGGAGCGTTCGCCCGAGGTGATGGCGATCAGCGGGATCTGGAAGCGGCGCGAATAGTTGATGATGCCCTGTAGCTCGGCGCTTTCGCCACTCCAGGACAGAGCGAGAATGACATCGTCGCGCGCGATCATGCCGAGATCGCCGTGATTGGCTTCAACGGGATGCACGAAGAAGGAGGGCGTACCCGTCGAGGCGAAGGTCGCCGCGATCTTCGCGCCGATATGGCCCGACTTGCCAATGCCGGTGACGACAACGCGTCCGCTGATATCGCCGATCAGGCGCACAGCCTCCGAAAATGCGTCGTAGAGCCCGCCCCGCAGCGCAGCCGAAAGAGCAACGAGCCCGGCCTTTTCCGTCTCGACGGTCCGAATTGCGGAGGCGATAGCGCCGTCGCCGTCAACTTTTGCCTGTCTTTTGATCATGCGGCCTCGTTAGACCCTTTGCCCGACCTTGTCCATGCACGAATGAAGGCAAGCCGTTACGGCTGGTGAATCCGCTCCTATCAACCAAGCGTTAACCACGACGGTTTACGTTCGCTTAGGAAATTCGGAAAGATCGCAGGCCGCAATCATGGCAGAGGCAAACAGAATGGATCGCGGGGCACGCCTGTCCCGCCCGTCACGGCGTCTGGCCGGGCTTCTGCTCGCCGGGACGATGCTTGCGACGCCCGCCCTTGCCCAGGATACGACCGGCAGCGACACCACAGCCTTTGGTCAACCTCTGCGAACGCAGACAGACGCCACCAGCCAAACCGCGGCGACGACCGGGACGGACACGGCGACCGGCACGACCACGCCCGCTCTTTCCGCCGATCAGCAGACTGCTGTCGCCGACGAGGACGTGACCGGTGCGATCCGCCGCACGGCTCCGGACTCCGAACGATTGAACTTGGCGGAGGGATCGATCGACGATCTGCGCAGACGCGCGGCCGACGACCCGTATGAGCCGACCGGTATCCGGCTCGGCACCTTCGTGCTGAAACCGTCCCTAACGCAGGGCCTCGGCTATGAGCGCAACCGCTCCGGCAACACATCGACGAGCCGTACCTTCTCGCAGACCGGCATCCGGGGCTCGCTGACCTCGGACTGGTCCCGCCACCAGCTGACCATCGATGCCGAGGGCATTTACCAGCGCAATCTCAGCGGCACAGGGGAAACCGAACCGCAGGTTCGCATCGATGGCGACCTCCGGCTCGATCTCAGTGACGACACGATCGCCAACATTACCGGCGGCTATGCGTTCGAGCGCGAAAGCTCGAACGATCCCAATGCCGTCGACGGTGCGAGTGTTCAGTCCGGCCTGCAGACGCTGACCGGCGGTGTGCGCGTCACGCGCGATTTCGGCCTGATTCGCGGCACGCTCGGCACCGAGATCCAACGCCGCACCTATGGTTCAGCGACGCTCAGCGACGGCAGCAAGCTCGATCTCTCCGATCGCAACTATACCGAAGCCACGGTGACGGGCCGTATCGGCTACGAAATTTCGCCTGCTCTCATTCCCTATCTCGAAGCGTCCGTCGGACGCTCGTTCTATGACGACAAGGCCGATTCGCTCGGCTACCGACGCTCCGCCACGACGCTTGGCGGCCGGGCCGGGGTGGAAGTCGATCTTGGGGAAAAACTGCGTGGCGATCTCGGCATCGGTTACGAACAGGCCTCGTTCGACGACGATCGCCTGGATGCGATCCGGGCGCTGACGGTCGACGGTTCTGTCTTCTGGTCTCCGCAGCGCGGCACGGATCTCAGGCTTGGCCTGCAGACACAGATCGAACCGTCCACGGCTGGCGGCCAGAGCGGCTATGTCAGCTATGCTGCCAATGCCGAACTGACGCACGAACTGCGCGACAACCTCGTGGCCCGCCTGAGCGCCGCTTATACGTGGCGCAACCTCCCGGAAGCGCTCGGTCCCGACCAGAACATCTATCTGGTCGGCACGGGTCTGACCTGGAACATCAACCGCTGGCTGGCGATGACCGGCGATGTCTCTTACGAGCTGACGCGCCAGGCGCGCGCGTCCGACACCGGCGTCACGCGCGCCGGCATCGGGCTGACACTTCGCCGCTGATTATTTCAGGCCGGCGACGAGCTCTCGCAGCGGGCCTTCCACCGACGGGCGGATATCGGCGCGCGCCAGTGCGAAGGCGATGTTGGCGAGGATGAAGCCATCCTTGGCGCCACAGTCGTAGGTCTCGCCGCGGAAATGGTAGGCGGCGAATTGCTGGTCGTTGGCAAGCTTCACCATGGCGTCCGTCAGCTGGATCTCGTTGCCTGCACCGCGCTCCTGATTGGCGAGGATCGGGAAGATTTCCGGCTGGAGAATGTAGCGGCCGTTGATGAAGAAGTTGGAGGGCGCTGTGCCCGGAGCCGGCTTCTCGACCATCTTGGTGATGGCGAAACCGTCGCCCACCTTCTCGCCGACGCCGACGATGCCGTATTTGTGCGCCTGGTCGGGCGCGCATTCCTCGACCGCGATGACATTGGCATTGCTGTGCTCAAAGAGCTCGACCATGCCCTTGAGGCAGCCTTTTTCACCCTTCATGATCATATCGGGCAGGAGCAATGCGAACGGCTCGTTGCCGACCAGCTCGCGGGCGCACCAGACGGCGTGGCCAAGCCCGAGCGGCTCCTGTTGGCGGGTGAAGCTCGTCGAGCCGGCAACCGGCAGAATGCTTTCGAGCAGCGTCAGCTCGGCGGTCTTGTTGCGCTGGCGCAGCGTCTGCTCCAGCTCGACCTGGATGTCGAAATAGTCCTCGATAACGGCCTTGGAGCGGCCGGTGACGAAGATGAGGTGTTCGATGCCGGCGTCCAGCGCCTCGTCGACGACGTACTGGATGACCGGCTTGTCCACGACGGTCAGCATCTCCTTCGGCACGGCCTTGGTGGCGGGAAGGAAGCGCGTGCCGAGACCGGCCACTGGAAACACTGCTTTGCGTACCTTACGTGTCTGCGACATTCATCACCTCATTACGCCCATGGCCCTCATGACCGGGTCTGTTTGTGCCGAATAGAATCGAATTACTATTTTTTTGCGAAGAGAGACGAGACAAAAGTTTGATGGTAAAGAATTTGTTGACTTCGTTTTTATAAGTTTTGCGTTCAGCCGATGGTTCCGCGCCATCGTACCGAAATTTGAGAAACGGACACGACAGCCGATGACACAGAATCTGAAGACCGTTCTGCGCCGATCTGCGCTTACCCTGCTCCTGTCGGCCGGGCTTTTCGCCCAGGCGACGGCCGCCCGCGCCGACGCCCGCTTCCAGAAATGGATCGCCGACTTCTACCAGACGGCATCGGATGCCGGCATCAGCAAGTCGACCTACCAGCGCGCCTTTTCCGGCGTGAAGACCCCCGATCCGGAAGTCCTGGAAAAGGCCGCCTACCAGCCGGAATTCAAGCACACGATCTGGGATTATCTCGATTCGCGCGTCAATCCCTATACGGTGCGCATCGGCCAGGAAATGGCCGCCAAGCATGGCCGCACGCTCGCCGCGCTGGAGCGCCATTTCGGCGTTGACCGCAATATCCTGCTCGCCATCTGGTCGATGGAATCGAACTACGGCGCCGTTCTGAAAAAGGACGACCGGCTGCACTATGTGCCGCGGGCGCTGGCGACGCTTGCCTATGCCGACAAGAAGCGCTCGAAATATGCTCGCACGCAGCTGATCGCGGCACTGAAGATCATCCAGCGCGGCGATATCGATGCGGGTGACATGACGGGCTCCTGGGCCGGCGCCATGGGCCATACCCAGTTCATCCCGACGAGCTACCTGCTCTATGCGATCGACGCCGACGGCAACGGTCACCGCGATATCTGGAACTCCGTACCGGACGCGCTGGCGACAGCGGCCAATCTCCTGGCCAAGAACGGCTGGCAGGCGGGCAAGACCTGGGGTTACGAAATCGTCGTGCCCGCTGGCGGCAGCAAATATTCCGGCCAGACAAAGACGCTTGCCCAATGGGCCAAACTCGGTTTCCTGCGCCCGAACGGCAGCGGCTTCAAGAACGGCGCCGACCGCGCGGAACTGAAGCTGCCGGCAAACGGCGGCCCGGGCTTCCTGATGACCAAGAACTTCTTCGTCATCAAGCGCTACAATGCCTCGGACTCCTACGCCATGGGCGTCGGCATGCTGGCCGACCAGATCGCCGGCTACGGCGGCGTCAAGCAGCGCTGGCCGCGCCCGGACGGCACACTCGACATGACGGAGAAGTTCGAGCTGCAGACGCGCCTCAAGGAACTTGGCTATTATGAAGGCGAAGTCGACGGCAATTTCGGCTCCGGTTCCAAGGCCGCGATCCAGGCGTTCCAGAGCCGCATGGGCATGGATGCCGACGGCGAGCCGAGCCAGAAGCTGCTGAAGGTTCTGCGCCGATAATTCCGGCAAGCCGAAATCGGGGCGCTTCGGCGCCCCTTTTCATTTCCGGTGCTTCCTTCTGCCGTCGGCTTTTGCCATCATGCCGCCACCGCGCTTCGGCAGGATCGCGGTGCAGACGAAAGAGTTTTCGCGATGAGCATGACGACGATCCGGATTGTGCGCCTCGGCCTCGCCTTTGCCCTTGTGGCAAGCATGGTGACGCCGGTCGTGCCGGCTAGCGCCCAGGAGCGCGTTCAGCGCAAATCGATCCTCCAGCTGCTTTTCGGCACGCCGAAGCGCGAGGTTATCGAGCCCGAGCCCGAGCCCGAGATCAGGAAGCCACGCACCGTCAACCGCAAGAAGAAGCAGCCGGCCGCCGTGGCGACGACGCCGGAGCCCGCAGCCATCGAAAAGGCACCGGACGCCAAGGTCGTGCTGGTCGTTGGGGATTTTATCGCCGGCAGTGTGGGCGAAGGCCTGATCGCGGCCTTCGAGGCGACACCCGGCATCGTGGTCGAACGCCGCACGAACGGCTCCTCCGGTATCGTGCGCGAGGACTATTACGACTGGCCCACAGCGCTGCCGGGCCTCCTTTCCGAAACGAAGCCCGCGCTCGTCGTCGTCAGCATGGGCGCAAATGACCGCCAGTCGATGACCGTCGCCGGCCAGAAGGAGAAGTTCCGCTCGGAGGCCTGGACGAAGGAGTACGAAGCACGCGTTGACCGCATCGCAGGTCTCGTGCGCAAGGACGGCAAGCCGTTACTGTGGATCGGCATGCCGGCCTTCCAGTCCTCCGCCCAGACCGCCGACATGACGACGCTGAACAACCTCTACCGCGCCGGCGTGGAAAAGGCAGGCGGCGAGTTCATCGATATCTGGGACGGTTTCGTCGACGAGAACGGCAAGTTCGTCACGTCGGGCTCTGATATCAACGGCCAGCAGGTGCGCCTGCGCGGCTCCGACGGCATCAACTTCACAAAGGCCGGCAAGCGCAAGCTCGCCTTCTATGCCGAAAAGGAAATCCGCCGCGTGCTCGGCGATGCCGCCAGCGCCATCAGCCAGCAGGGCGATCTCAAGGATCTCATCGTCGCGACGCCCGCGACCGAAGACACGGAAATCACCAAAACCCAGCCCATCGGCCTTGCCGATCCGGCACTGGACAGCGGGACGGCGCTGCTCGGTGGCACCGCCATCAAGGGCAATGGCAAGAGCCTGCGCGAAAAACTGGTCGAAAAGGGCGAGATTGCGGATGCGCCGCTCGGGCGGGTCGATGATTTCCAGCTGAAAAAGACAGCGACACCCTGAGCCCCAAACCCCTACCCGTATAGGGAGGGATTTGGGATTTTTTTACCGCGGCAGCGTGGTCGCGCCCATCAGGGCCTCGTCGATGGCACGGGCGGCCTGCCGGCCTTCGCGGATCGCCCAGACGACGAGCGACTGGCCGCGGCGCACATCGCCCGCCGTCCAGAGCTTTTCGACCGAGGTCTTGTAGTCGCGATCGTTGGCGATGACGTTGGACGAACCACGCTTGTCGGTATTAATCGCAAGCTTGTCGCCGAGGTCCTTCAGCACGCTGTCGGTGAAAGGACCGCGGAAGCCGATGGCGATGAAGGCGAGATCGGCCTTGATGATGAACTCCGTGCCGGCAATCGGCTTGCGGCGCTCATCCACCTGGCAGCACTTCACGCCGGTCAGAACACCGTCTTCATCACCGACGAATTCGAGCGTGCCGACCTGGAATTCACGCACCGCACCTTCGGCCTGCGAGGAGGAGGTGCGCATCTTCGTCGCCCAGAACGGCCAGACGGCGAGCTTGTCTTCCTTTTCCGGCGGCTGCGGGCGGATGTCGAGCTGCGTGACCTTCACCGCGCCCTGGCGGAACGCCGTGCCGACGCAATCCGAAGCCGTATCGCCGCCACCGACGACGACGATGTGCTTGCCGCCGGCGACGATCGGCTCGGACGGCCAGCCGACGCTGTCGATGCTCTCGCGACCGACGCGGCGGTTCTGCTGTACGAGATAGGGCATGGCATCATGCACGCCGGCGAAATCGACGCCGGGAATGCCGGCATCGCGCGGGGTTTCCGAGCCGCCGCAATAGAGCACGGCATCGTGCTCGGCGAGCATCTCGTCCATCGGCTTGTCGACGCCGACATTGACGCCGTAGTGGAAGGTCACGCCTTCGCCGCGCATCTGGTCGACGCGGCGGTCGATGAAGTTCTTCTCCATCTTGAAGTCCGGGATGCCGTAGCGCAGCAGGCCGCCGGCCTTGGATTCGCGCTCGTAGAGATGGACCTCGTGGCCAGCGCGGGCAAGCTGCTGGGCAGCGGCCATGCCGGCGGGACCGGAACCGATGACGGCAACCTTCTTGCCGGTCTTCACCGTCGCCGGCTGCGGCACGATATAGCCCATCTCATAGGCCTTGTCGGCGATCGCCTGCTCGACGGTCTTGATGGAAACAGGCGCATCCTCGAGGTTCAGCGTGCAGGCCTCCTCGCAGGGTGCGGGGCAGACGCGGCCGGTGAACTCCGGGAAGTTGTTGGTCGAATGCAGGTTGCGGATCGCCTCTTCCCAGTTGCCGTTATAGACGAGGTCGTTCCAGTCCGGGATCTGGTTATGCACGGGACACCCGGTCGGGCCGTGGCAATAGGGAATGCCGCAGTCCATGCAGCGTGCGGCCTGCTTCTGGACCTCGGGGTCCGACATCGGGATGGTGAATTCGCGGAAATGGCGGATGCGGTCGGAGGCCGGCTGATACTTCGCCACCTGCCGGTCGATTTCCATGAAACCAGTAACCTTGCCCACGTCAATAATCCTTGCTCAAGACGGTGCCCTGCGGCCCGGACCGGTGCGCAGCTCCGCTGTCGCGCCGGCTAAGATGAATTCGATCCGGATGCCGCTTCCCGCGCAGCCGGTCAGTGAAGGGAGATGGACGCCGCGCCTATTCGGCCGCGATCCCCATCCTCATGCGCTCCATCTCTTCGAGCGCGCGGCGGTACTCGACCGGCATCACCTTGCGGAATTTCGGACGATACTCGGCCCATTGGTCGAGGATCTCCTTGGCCCGCGGCGAGCCCGTATAGTGCAGGTGGTTCGAGACCAGCTGGTAGAGCCGCTCCTCGTCATGGCGCGTCATGTCGTCGGACACGTCGACCATGCCCTTATGCATGAGGTCGCCACCATGGTGGTGCAGCTTCTCCAGCATATCGTCCTCTTCCGGCACCGGCTCAAGTTCGACCATCGCCATGTTGCAGCGGCGGGCGAAATCGCCGGCCTCGTCGAGCACATAGGCAACGCCGCCCGACATGCCGGCCGCGAAGTTGCGGCCGGTCTGGCCGATGACGACGACGACGCCGCCCGTCATGTATTCGCAGCCGTGGTCGCCCACGCCCTCGACGACGGCGACGGCACCGGAGTTGCGCACGGCGAAACGCTCGCCCGCGACACCGTTGAAGTAGCATTCGCCCGAAATCGCACCGTAGAGCACCGTATTGCCGACGATGATCGATTCATGCGGCACCGCGCGGTTGCCTTCCGGCGGACGCACGACGATGCGGCCACCCGACAGGCCCTTGCCGACATAGTCGTTGCCCGCGCCCACCAGATCGAAGGTGATGCCGCGCGCCAGGAACGCGCCGAAGGACTGGCCGGCCGTACCGTGCAGCTTCACGGAGATCGTGTCGTCCTTCAGACCCTTGAAGCCGTAGCGTTTGGCGACCTCGCCCGACAGCATCGCGCCGGCCGAACGGTCGACGTTCTTGATGTCGACCTCGAAGGCGACGGGCGTCTTCTCTTCGAGCGCGGGCTTGGCCTGCTCGATCATCTTGCGGTCGAGAACGTCCTGGATCGGGTGGTTCTGGCGCTCGGTCCAGTAGGTCGCTTCCTTCGGCGCATCGACCTTATGGAAGATGCGGGAGAAGTCGAGGCCATTGGCCTTCCAGTGCGAGATCATCGCCTCTTTCTCGAGCAGTTCCGAGGCGCCGATGATCTCGTTCAGCGAGCGGACGCCGAGCGAGGCCAGGATTTCGCGCACCTCTTCGGCAACGAAGAAGAAGTAGTTGATGACATGCTCGGGCGTGCCCTTGAAGCGCTTGCGCAGAACCGGGTCCTGCGTCGCGACGCCGACCGGACAGGTGTTGAGGTGGCACTTGCGCATCATGATGCAGCCGGCCGCAATGAGCGGCGCGGTGGCGAAGCCGAACTCGTCGGCACCGAGCAGCGCGCCGATGACGACGTCGCGGCCGGTCTTCAGGCCGCCGTCGACCTGAAGGGCGACACGCGAGCGCAGCTTGTTCAGCACCAGCGTCTGATGCGTTTCCGCAAGGCCGATCTCCCAGGGGGAGCCGGCGTGCTTCAGCGAGGTGAGCGGCGACGCACCCGTGCCGCCGTCGAAGCCGGCGATCGTGATATGGTCCGCACGCGCCTTGGCGACACCGGCGGCAACCGTGCCGACGCCGACTTCCGAGACGAGCTTGACCGAAATATCGGCCTGCGGGTTGACGTTCTTCAGATCGTAGATCAGCTGCGCCAGGTCTTCGATCGAATAGATGTCATGGTGCGGCGGCGGCGAGATGAGGCCGACGCCCGGGGTGGAGTGACGGGTCTTGGCGACCGTGGCATCTACTTTGTGGCCGGGCAGCTGGCCGCCTTCGCCGGGCTTGGCGCCCTGCGCGACCTTGATCTGCAGCATGTCCGCGTTGACGAGGTATTCGGTGGTCACACCGAAGCGGCCCGACGCGACCTGCTTGATCGCCGACCGTTCGGGGTTTGAAGACCCATCCGGCAGCGGCAGGTAACGGTCGGCTTCCTCGCCGCCCTCGCCGGTGTTCGACTTGCCGCCGATCCGGTTCATGGCGACGGCGAGCGTCGTGTGCGCCTCGCGGGAAATCGAGCCGAAGGACATGGCACCCGTCGAGAAGCGCTTGACGATATCGACCGCCGGCTCGACCTCGTCAATGCTAACAGGCTTGCGGCCGGCCGCGTCCGCGCCCTTGATCGAGAACAGGCCGCGGATCGTGTTCATGCGCAGCGACGAGGCGTTCACCAGTTCGGCGAATTCCTTGTAGCGGTCCGCCGCGTTGCCGCGAACGGCGTGCTGTAGCGAGGCGATGACGTCGGGCGTCCAGGCGTGCTCTTCGCCACGCATGCGGTAGGCATATTCGCCACCGATATCGAGCGTGTTGGCAAGCAGCGGATCGCGGCCGAAGGCAGCCTTGTGGCGGTTGAAGGTCTCCTGGGCGATCGCCTCGAGACCGATGCCCTCGATGGTCGTCGCCGTGCCGAAGAAGAACTTGTCGACCAGCTCGGACGACAGGCCGATGGCGTCGAAGATCTGCGCGCCGCAATAGGACTGGTAGGTCGAGATGCCCATCTTGGACATGACCTTCAGGATGCCCTTACCGATCGCCTTGATGTAGCGATAGACGATTTCCTCCGCGTCCACTTCCTTCGGGAACTCGCCGCGCTTGTGCATGTCGGTGAGCGTATCGAAGGCGAGATAGGGGTTGATCGCTTCGGCGCCGTAGCCGGCGAGCAGGCAGAAGTGATGCACTTCGCGCGGCTCGCCGGTCTCGACGACGAGGCCCACCGAGGTGCGCAGGCCCTTGCGGATCAGGTGGTGGTGCACGGCGGCGGTCGCCAGCAGCGCCGGGATCGCCACGCGGTCCGGACCGATCTGGCGGTCGGAGAGCACGATGATGTTGTAACCGCTACCGACGGCCTGCTCGGCGCGCTCGCAGAGGCGGTCGAGCATTTCCGGCATACTTTCGGCGCCACGCGAGACGTCATAGGTGAAGTCGAGTGTCTTGGTGTCGAACAGGTCCTCGACATGGCCGATCGAGCGGATCTTCTCGAGGTCGCCATTGGTCAGGATCGGCTGGCGCACTTCCATGCGCTTGGCCTTGGCCGCACCGCCGTGATCGAGGATGTTCGGGCGCGGGCCGATGAAGGAGACGAGGCTCATGACCAGTTCCTCGCGGATCGGGTCGATGGGCGGGTTCGTCACCTGCGCGAAGTTCTGCTTGAAATAGGTGTAGAGCAGCTTGGTCTTGTCGGACATGGCCGAGATCGGCGTGTCCGTACCCATGGAGCCGATCGCCTCCTGCCCGGTGGTCGCCATCGGCGACATCAGGAGCCTGGTGTCTTCCTGGGTGTAGCCGAAGGCCTGCTGGCGGTCGCGCAGCGAGACGTCGCGGCGCAGCGCCCGCGGCTCGACCGGTCCGAGGTCTTCCAGGATGATCTGGGTGTTGTCGAGCCAGTCGCGATAGGGGTGCTTGGCGGCGAGCGAAGACTTCACCTCCTCGTCGGAGATGATGCGGCCTTCCTCCATGTCGATGAGCAGCATCTTGCCCGGCTGCAGGCGCCACTTCTTGATGATGCTCTCTTCCTTGACCGGCAGGGTGCCGGCTTCGGAGGCGAGAATGACGCGGTCGTCATCGGTGACGAGATAGCGGGCCGGGCGCAGGCCGTTGCGGTCGAGCGTCGCGCCGATCTGGCGGCCATCCGTGAAGGCGACGGCGGCCGGACCATCCCACGGCTCCATCAGGGCGGCGTGGTATTCGTAGAACGCCTTGCGCTCGGGGCTCATCAGCTGGTTGCCGGCCCAGGCTTCCGGGATCAACATCATCACGGCATGGGCCATGGAATAACCGCCGCGCACGAGGAATTCGAGCGCGTTGTCGAAACAGGCGGTATCCGACTGGCCCTCGTAGGAGATCGGCCAGAGCTTGGTGATGTCTTCGCCGAACAGCGGCGAGGAGACGGAGGCCTGACGGGCCGCCATCCAGTTGACGTTGCCGCGCAGCGTGTTGATTTCGCCGTTATGGGCGACCATGCGGTAGGGGTGCGCCAGCTTCCACGACGGGAAGGTGTTGGTCGAGAAGCGCTGGTGCACGAGGGCGACAGCGGACTCGAAGCGCGGATCGGCGAGGTCCTTATAATAGGCGCCGACCTGGTAAGCGAGGAACATGCCCTTGTAGACGATGGTCGTCGAGGAGAGCGAGACGGGGTAGAAGTTGCTCTCTTCGCCCTCGTATTCGTCGTAGATGCGGTTGGAGATCACCTTGCGCAGGGTGAAGAGGCGGCGCTCGAACTCGCCGTTCGTCGCGGCATCGCGTCCGGCGCCGACGAAGACCTGGACGTGACGCGGCTCGGTGGCGGCGATCTCGGGCGCCTTGGACAGCGAGGAATTGTCGACCGGCACGTCCCGGAAGCCGATGAGCACCTGCCCCTCTTCGGCGACGACATCCCCGATGACCTTCTTGAAATAATCGACGAGCGTCTCGTCCTGCGGCATGAAGATGTGGCCGACGGCGTATTCGCCCGCCTTCGGCAGGGTGATGCCCTGCTTTGCCATCTCCTCGCGGAAGAAGCGGTCCGGAATTTGCACAAGGATGCCTGCACCGTCACCCATCAGCGGATCTGCGCCGACGGCGCCGCGATGCGTCAGGTTCTCGAGCATGAAAAGCCCGTCCTTGACGATCTGGTGCGACTTCTTGCCTTTCAGATGCGCCACGAAACCGACGCCGCAGGCATCGTGCTCGTTGCGCGGATCGTAGAGTCCCTGTTTTTTCGGCAGGCCCGGAGCGGAAGCGCGCGTTTTGGCGCCCGTCGCAGTCGTCTGCGCCCGGGTCTGCCGCAAATCACATGCTTGGGTCTTCTCCATCATCGTCATCCCTCCTGTGGGGCCCGCATCTTGCGGACATTCGTTTTCGCCCGTGTGACTGCCGCCTGCCTTTCGGCAGGCCCGGTCACCGAGCGCATTCTTCCTGAGCCTGATCAACCAAACCGACGGCCGACCAGATAAAGATCATCGGACCATTCCGACCTTGAACGTTGCGGAGCATGCTCCCGTCCCGGTCGCTTCCGGCGCATCCGCATCGCTGCAAAAAGGGCGCCGCTTCGGTCTTTTGACCGAAATAGGACAGGAGCCCTGTCCTATTTCACGAGTCCTATGCCAGAAACCTCCCGCCGCCACAAGACCATCATGCCAAATAAACACCACCTCATGAAGAAAAATTGCCCGGTTTTTCGCAAGCTTGAAATTTAATTACAACTTGAACACAAAAATTTTCCGGAAATTTCAATATTTGGCAAAGTGCACTTTTCGCCCTGTGACGCCGATTGATCGCCGGTGTTTCTGCATTATGGTCGCCGAAGACCTCAAATTCGCATGGGAAATCGCATGTTTTTCGCTTCCGACAACTGGGCAGGCGCCCATCCCGACATCGCAAAGAGCCTCGTGGAAGCCTCCGGCGGCTTCGCCTCCGCCTATGGCACCAGCGATCTCGACAAGCGTGTGGAAAAAGCCTTTTGCGAGATTTTCGAGCGCGATGTCGCCGTCTTCTTCGTCGGAACGGGTACGGCAGCCAACTCACTGGCGCTGGCAAGCTTCAACCGGCCGGGCGGGCAGGTCTTCTGCCACCGCGAGGCGCATGTGAATGTCGACGAATGCAATGCGCCGGAGTTTTTCGCGGCCGGCAGCAAACTGGTGCCGATCGACGGCGCCGCCGGAAAAATCGCGCCGGAAGCACTTGCCGCCGCCATCGGCCGCTTCCCTCCGAACTTCGTGCATGGCGGTCAGCCGATGGCCGTCACCATCACCCAGGCCACCGAAGCCGGCACCGCGTGTACGCTGGATGAGATCGCGGCGATTTCCGAAGTCGTGAAGCAAACCGGCCTGCCGCTCCATATGGATGGCGCGCGCTTCGCCAATGCCCTTGTCCATCTCGGCGCGACGCCGGCGGAGATGACCTGGAAGCGCGGCGTCGACATCCTCTCCTTCGGTGGCACCAAGAACGGCTGCTGGTGCGCCGAGGCGCTCGTGCTCTTCGACACGTCCAAGGCGCAGCAGATGCATTTCCTGCGCAAGCGCTCCGCCCAGCTCTTCTCGAAATCCCGCTTCATCGCCGCGCAGTTCGACGCCTATTTCCGCGACGGTCTGTGGCTCGATCTCGCCCGCCATTCCAACGGCATGGCCGCCCGCCTTGCCGCCGGCTTC